>JAFYBQ010000016.1 GCA_017540085.1 Synergistaceae bacterium
ACAGTTCTGAGGGGTAGGGACAGTGTTGCAAGCATACAAAACCGCAGGATAACATTGGCGAAGGATTATTACTCTAGCGGGCGGAGGTCTGTTTCATGTTAGCAGATATAAAGCCCGCACGCCCTTGGGCGTTACAACAATAAATAGGAGGTATGCGCCTCCTCCCCATAGCGAAAGCAAGGGGTATCCGGCGCAATTTTTTTGATGAACGCTCAGGACAGAAAATATATATTCATGACGACTCACCCTGTAAGCAGATTAGTTTTCCGTCTCGCAGTCCCCTCAATAATCACTATGATGATAAGCGCGGTGTACAACATTGCAGATACATTCTACGTTGCCGGGATTGATGTACAGTCCCCGGCGGCTGTCGGGGTAGTGTTCTCATACATGGCGTTCATTCAGGCGATAGCGTTCTTTTTCGGGCAGGGAAGTGCCAACTATATATCGCGGGCATTGGGCGCAAGGGACAGAAGGAGCGCGGAGCTTATAGCGTCATCGGGATTCTTCACGGCTCTTTTCACAGGGATAATTATTGCGGCGTTAGGCTTCGCGTTTATGGATGACATACTGATTCTCTTAGGCTCTACAGATACGATACTGCCATATGCGCGGGCGTACTTCAGGTATATATTAATCGGGACACCGTTCATTATGTCGTCATTCGTCATGAACAACCAGATGCGTTTTCAGGGGAATGCTTTTATCTCAATGCTGGGAATAACATCGGGTGCATTGCTGAATATCATTCTTGACCCTGTATTTATATTCGTGTTCGGGATGGGCGTTGCGGGCGCGTCTCTTGCTACTATGATTTCGCAGATTGTGAGCTTCTCGCTTCTTCTCATGCTTTCAGGGCGGAGGGACGGAATACGCCTGAGCCTGCGAAATTTCCGGCCTTCATTCGCGCAGTACCGGGAAATCACAGCCGGGGGGCTTCCCTCGCTGGGTCGGCAGGGGCTTGCGAGCGTCTCAATGGCATACATGAATCAGCTTGCGGGGTTCTACGGCGATACGGCAATCGCGGCACTGTCGATAGTGTTCCGTGTTACCATGTTCGCGACGGCCATCGTGTTAGGATTCGGGCAGGGATTTCAGCCTGTGTGCGGGTTCAATTACGGCGCGGGGAAATTTGAGCGTGTTAGGCGTGCTTTCTTGTTCTCCGTCTGTGCAACGGCGGTGTACTGCATATCACTGAGCATTGCGGGATATGCGTTCGCGGAGGGGATTATAGCCTTGTTCCGGCCTGATGACGCGGAGCTTATCGCGCTTGGGTCTAGGGCATTGCGCTATGAATGCCTCGTGTATTCGACAGTGAGCTTTGTTACGATCTCGAACATGTTTTTGCAGAACACGCGCAGGACAGTCCGGGCTACGATACTTGCGGCATCACGACAGGGATTTATGCTGGCACTTTCGCTGTATTTCGGGCGGAAGTTTTTCGGGCTGACGGGGATAATTTCAGCGCAGCCTGTTGCGGACGGATTAACATTTCTTCTTGCTGTGCCGTTTGCGTGGAGTGCCCTGCGTGAAATGAAGGGGAATAAAATAACGGAGGGGGAAAATTCTCATGTCAAAAATATATAACATTTACGGGACTGACCCGCACGCCATGACTCTCGCGCTTCTTGAAGCCTCGAACGCCGCGAATCTCGTGCCGTCAGGGGCAAATATCATCCTGAAGCCGAATCTTGTTGTGGCAGGGTCTCCCGAAAACGGAGCAACGACTCACACCGGAGTCCTCTCAGGGTGCATAGAATATTTCCGGGAGAACGGAGTCCGGGACATCACTATAGCCGAGGGAAGCTGGGTAGGAGCGCAGACTCTTCCGGCCATGAAGCGCGCCGGGTATGATGATGTATGCAGGCGGTATAACGTTCCTTTTGTCGACCTGAAGCACGGCAAGACACGCAAAGTTGACTCACCCATAGGGCCGCTTGAGATTTGCGAGCTTGCGCTTGAGGCGGGATTTCTCGTGAATCTTCCTGTCTTGAAGGGACACTGCCAGACGAAAATGACGTGCGCCCTAAAGAATCTCAAAGGCTGTTTGCCTGACCGTGAGAAAAGCCGCTTTCACGCGCTGGGACTCACTCGGCCTATTGCGGCGTTAGGTTCTGTGCTGAAGCCGGGACTGATTATCGTAGACAGTATTTGCGGAGATTTGGACTTTGAGGAAGGCGGAAATCCCGTCCACACTAACCGCATGTTTCTCGGCACTGACCCTGTTATGATTGACGCATACGGGGCGGGGCTTATGGGACTCGGTTTGTCCGATGTGCCGTATATAGGTCTTGCGGAAAAATTCGGGGCAGGCTCGGCGCGTTTCACCCCTGAAGATATTCTCACCCTGAATGAGCCAGAGTCCGCCGGGAAATATCCGAGGCCGTCCGGGAGAGTGGCGAGTCTTTCGCGGAATGTACATGAGGATTCGGCGTGTTCCGCCTGTTACGCGGCGTTGATTCGCGCTCTTCACACTGACAGCCGGGGGCGCAGGCAGGAGATATATATCGGTCAGGGCTGGCGGGGGAAAAATATTCCTGAAGGGGCGTTAGGTGTCGGGCGGTGCTGTTCGTCAGCAAAAAGAAACGTGAAAGGATGCCCCCCGGACGCAAAGAGCATCGCGGAAATGTTTTAGGGGAAAAATATTGCAGTGTCAGAGAAAGAATCCGGCACTGCATTTTTTGCGGGCATGAAATTTATTGCTTAGGTGAAATTATGAGTGTCATACCGTCAGCAGACTTCACGATTCCTTCATGGCCTGCCGGAATATTCCCGCCGTCAGATTTTGCCCGCCAAATTTCGCCGCGGCACTTCACCTGACCGGGGATAATTTCGCTTACGTCAGAAATCACTTCAGCCGTGAGTCCCTTCATGCCCTGAAAGCCTGTTGAGACTTTCCGCCGGAGTCCCTTCACAATGAAATACGCAAGGAATCCGAATGTAATACCAAGCGCAATGGCAATCCCCGCTATGAATGTAATTGAAATCTGTAGCAATTCACCGCCCGGCGCACGGAAGAGAAATATCCCGCCGAGACACATTACAGGAATCCCAAGCAGCATTAGCAAGCCTGACGCGCCCGCGATAAGGTCAGCGGACATTAAGATTATCCCTGCGACAACGAGAATGACTCCGGCCCAGTTGAACGGAAGCATTTTGAGTCCGATTGCGCCAAGCAGGAGCATTACGCCTCCTGTTGTGCCGAGAATGAATCCTCCGGGCGTGATGACCTCAAAGAATATAGCCATCATTCCGCCGGATAATAACAGGTACGCGATTTCCGGGCTTGAGACAAACTGAATAATCTGCTCGGTGAACGACATACTGACGCGCTTAACGGTGATTTCGCTGTCAAGAATGATTCTTGCTGACTGTGAGCCGTTCTTGATCCTTCTGCCTGACACGGCTTTGATGAGCGAATGAATGTCCCCGGCTACAATGTCAATGACCCTTTCCCTGAGTGCCTCGTCCGCTGTGAGTGAAACGCTGTCGGTAATCATGGCTTCTGCTGTCTCAACGTTGCGCCCTCTGAGCTGTACTACTGAACGCATTTGCGCTTTAAGGTCATTCATGACTTTTGTGTTCATGTCGCCCTCCGGGATATTCTCGCCTCCGCCTGTAACGGGATGAGCCGCGCCGATGTTTGTCCCCGGAGACATGGCCGCGATGTGTGCCGCCTGAACGATGAACGCTCCCGCGCTGGCCGCCCTTCCGCCGGGTGGAATCCAGACAGCCACCGGGACTTGTGATGACAATATAGCCTGAACGATTCCGCGCATTGCCTCAACGAGTCCGCCTGGTGTGTCGAGCAGGAATATGATGAGGGAGTCGCCGTCAAGCTCTGACTCTCTGATAGTGTCGCGGACAAATTCCTCCATCTGTACGCCGACAGTGCCGGACAATTCCGCGAGGGTTACGGATGATTTAGCGTCTGCTGGAATTGCAAGCAATATTAGCGTGAGCGTGAGCAGAATTTTCTTCATGTGTGTGCTTCCTCCTGCTAAAAAATGCGTTAAGGTTTATAGACCGCATTTCTGAGCCTGTCTATTTGTTCACTGCTCATTCCCTCGGATTTCATGAACTCTATTACAGCGTTGAACATCTCGCTTCGGCCTTCTGCAAGACCTTCTGCGAGACCCTTTGCGCGGCCTTCTTCTAGACCTTGATTGATGCTCTCACTGCGTATTTCCCAATCGTGCAACATCTGAAACATATAAACCCGCCTCCATTTTGCATTAAGTTTCGCCACTTTCATGCGCTCTTCAAGCTCTCTGACAAACGGATCTCCGCCCGCCTTCCCCGTCATAAAGTCAAGAAACGCTTTAAGCTCCCCGCTGATGTCGTCAGTTTTCCCCTGCGTGTTAAGGAATATTGTAACAGCTCCGTCATTGAGCTTCAGCCCGTCAGCCTCGCCGCAAGTATTCATGAATGTGTAGATATGCCGTCCGAGCCTGAACGGGTCAAACGTACAAATGAATATCACATAGACATCGGGAAGCTCATTATACGCTCCTGATCTTGTGAGCGTCTCAGACTCTAAAGCCTCTAAGCCTATAACAGAGTGATACGCCCTCGAACGGCGGGGAAGGTCTTTCTTGTCGGTCGTCTGAATCTCGCAGTCAAAAATTTTGCGGCTGTCGGATTTCGCGTAGACATCAAACCTCACTCCGCGTGTATCGAATGTATACCTTGCGGATTTTTGCGTATTAGTGAACTCTATATGCCCCCCTGATATTACGGCAGCAGAGTCCGCAGCAGTCGCACTGAAACATTTTTATTCTCCCTTTCCTCAAATGCATTTGTTATTTGTATGTGCTATGTTAAAATCTTATCATCCAAAATAATATATTAACGAGGTGATAAAGTGTCAGACTCAAAGAAGAAAGACAAGCCCGCAGAACTACTTAGCCCGGGGGAGGGGGGTATGATGACGATTCCCCTTTAACCGCAGCAGGACTCGCAGCCTCAAAGTCAGCAGAAATTTCCGCAGACATGGCCGCAAAAAGATTCGCCGCTCCGTCAAGCTATGACCGCTCAGTCTACAATGATCCTTCAGCAATGCCGCGATACAAAGAGCAGGTGTTTCAGCAGGGCGCAAAAGTAACAAGCACCGCAACAGGTCAGACGCTCGTCCGCACTCAGGCAGAAGCAAAAGCGATATACGGCGATGAATGGACGCTTCACTCAATGGAAACAGATCACATTGTCCCGGTCAAGCAAGTACACGAACAACTGAAGGACAATCCTTTTCTCACAAATGAAGACCGCCGGGAAATAGCAAACATTCAAGAAAATTTTCAGCCGTTAGGACGCTCAGACAACGCTTCAAAACGAGACCAGAGCAACGAGCAATTTATACAGAATCCCAACTCACAAGGAAAAATCACACGCAGGGGCGCAGAAAATCTCCGCAGAAGCCAGCAGAAAGCACATGCAGCAATCAACTCAAAAGTTCTAAGGAGAACTGCATACCGAGTAGGCGAAACCTTCCACAACGCCGGGACTCAGGCAGCGCAGTACGGAGGAGTCAGCGCGCTCACAGCGTCAGGAATCACAAATATCATCGCGGTGATTAAAGGCGAGAAATCTCCGGGGGACGCACTCTCTGACATCGCTAGGGACGGCGTAAAGGGAGCAGCTTCAAGTTACGTTGCCGGCGGAGGACTCACGACATTAGCGCAGGCGTTTTCACGTTCATCATCAAAAATCATTCAGTCGTTCATGAAATCAAACGTTCCCGGCCAAATCGTTACGGGTGTTATGGCTTTCGGCGGTGCGCTAAAACGTTACGCAACTGGCGAGATTGATACCCGTGAATTTGTGCTTGAGATTGGCGAAGGCGGACTCAATTTCGGCGCAATGAGTTACGGCTTTGCGGTCGGTCAGTCATTGATACCAATCCCGATAATCGGAGGCATTATAGGATCACTCGTAGGAAGCGCGTTAACCAGCGGGCTAATCGGGAGGATCACGGAAAATTTACGGCGCAAAGAACTCGAACACCTCGAACGTATGAGACTGACGGCAGAACTTGAAGAGGCAGCGAGGCAGGAGCGTGCGTTCAGGGCGGAGCTTGAGTCGTATCTTCGTGAATGGTTCAGGGATTACCGCGAGTGTTTCACGGAAGCACTTTCGGGAATGGAGTCAGCATTTGCGGCCGGGGCGAACGCTATCACCCGGAAATTAGGCGGAACAGTTCAGTTTGAGACAGTTGCGGAATACAGAAGGCATCTTGCGAATAATGTGCCGTTTGAATGGTGAAAGGAGAGAATAATTATGCCGTTACCGTTTTTAGTGTGGGCAGCAGCTGCGGCAGTCGGGGGACTCGGTGCAGTGGGTCATGCAGTTGCGAGGGACGATCAGAAAGAAGCCGAGAGAATCGCACAGCGCGCGAAAGATACATACGAGTCAGCAAAGAAATCTCTTGAGACTTGCATGGAAAATATGAATCAGTCGCTGTTATCTTTGGGACGCTCAAAGAAAAATGTCTACGATACATCGATGACAAAGTTCATGCGGAATTACGAGAGAATAGAGAACATACCGAACAAAAATTTTCCCGGCATGGATGAGCTGAGAAATTTCAGGATAACGCCGGAAGACATGTTACAGCTTCGGAGGATGTCAAGTATTTATGAGGGGAGCTTGGCGGCGGGTGCTGCTGGCGCGGGAGCTGCTGCGGGACTCATGGCAATTGCGGCTAACGGCTCATTGACGACTGTCGGAGGCGCGTTGATGGCGGGCAATATCGGCACGGCTCTTACTGGCATCGGCTCATTGGCGGCGAGTCCTCTTGCTGTTGTTGCGGCACCTGTGATGTTCTTCACGGCGTTATCTGCGAGCATGAAGGCTGACGAGAACAAAGAGAAGGCACGACTCATGCTGGCTGAGGCAAACGAGAAGGCCGAAAAGATGAAGACTAACGAGACTTTATGCCGGGCAATCGGTGAGAGGGCAGATATGTTTCACACTTTGCTTGTGAGACTCGATGGCATGTTTTCTCAGTGCGCGGGAAAACTTGAGGATTTAGTTTTCAGGAAGGCAGGCTGCGATTTCAGCAGAAAGATTCAAGGCTATGAACTCAACGACAGCGAGATAAATTTGTGCTTGGCTACAGCTTCTCTTGCAAAGGCCGTGATGTCTGTGCTTAACACTCCGATTCTGACGAAGGACGGAACAAATGTAAATCCTGCAGCGGACTCAACGATAGACAAATTAAACAATGGCCTTTCCGCATTAACTGCCAGCTTCATAAGAGTATAGCTTCAAGAATCAATGAGTCCTCCTGAAATCATCGGGAGGATTTTTTTTGCGACTTGTTCCCGAAAATAATATAATTCGCAGAAAGGGGGCATTTACCATGAAATTCAAATACGTACGCATTCAGGGCCGCGAGCTTGCAGAGAATACCATGTACGCAAAGGGCATCTTCTCTATGTGCTGGGGACTAATTCAGAAAGACATAATGGACGCTGAAGACGCAGAATTATTCCGTGAGATTGATTTGTGGTTCGCTGAGATTCTCCCGTGGCCGCCTCAGTGTCAGAGGCAGGAAAATGTCGTGTGCTTCTTCAAGACTGAGAACACCGCAGAAATGATGAGGCTGATTACCCCGGCCATGAAGCTGCTTGAGAAATACAATCACCCTTTCTATGTCGTCTACACAAACACACCCGGCGAAATTGTCTATGAGGATGAGTATCAAGTTGCAGTGAAGGCTGGCCATGATTTAATCATTGAGAGCGTACAGCTGTCATGGAGCGATGAGCATAAGAAGAAGTGAAATTCCCGCGTTGTGATAAAATTTCCGCATGAACAAGCGCAGGATTGACGAAATCGGAATAAGATACGTTGAGAGCCTCAAACTTTACGAGGAATACGCCGCAAGAATCCGCAACCTGATTCAGGACCTCGTAGAAGTTGAGGGAGTAGAGTTTTACGCGATTGAGGGATGGGCAGAGCCTCCCGCGGAGCTTCTGCGTATGCTTACGACTCTTGAGGAGAAAGACTTGGCCGGAGTCGACCTCGTTACGATTCGCGTATTGTTGCGTTTTCCGGCTGACGTTCTCAGAATTGAGTCGCTCATCAAGTCCGAATTTGACGTTGACCCGTCGCGCTCCCTCCCGTCAAACTCGCGAGTCCTAAAAGACCCCGGCAGATTCGGCTATCCCGCTGTCGTCTACATCCTCTCATTGTCAAAATCACGCTCAACCCTCAAAGAATGGGAGAAGTATAAAGACCTGAATTTCCGCCTCGAATTACGCACATTATTACAAGAGGCATGGGCGACGATTCTCCCGAAAGTGAGTCAGACTGTCGGCACGGAGTCGGAAGACGAATTTACGCGGGAATTGTTCCTTTTGGGCGCAATGCTTGAGAAGGCCGACAAGGGATTTTTGACGCTCAGGGACGAAATCAAGAGCGAGGCACTTTTAGTCCCTCCGTCAGCCAAAAAGCCCCCTGAGCCTGTCGCGGCTGAGACAGTTTTCACGGACGAGGAATTATACCGACTTTTCCACGATGACCCGTCATTGCTGGGAAAATGGAACAATAACGCAATTTCGGCGGGCTTCCCTGAGTTTACGCCGGACGCGGATTATCTCCGGGAAAGTTTTTCGCACCTGTCCGAAATTCTCAGGGCTTCAGGGATTGACACTCTGTCGGAAGTCAGGAATTTTCTTGACGACATGGACAATGACGACAAGGGATTACGTCAGCTCAGGACTCTTCACGACAGCTTCAGCGACAGTCAGCAGTGGAGGGTTGACCCGTTTTCGGCACTGTTCCTTCTTGTACTCAATTTCAGGTGGGACATACTCAAGGACAAAGATTTAACCGCCCTCAACATCAAGAGAGGCTCAGACCGTATCAGCGGAAAAGATTAAATTACAGGGGGAAAATTTATGCGGAGTATAATTTTATGGGTGATAGTGTCATATCTCATAGGCTCATTTCCTACAGGCTACATAGTAACAAAACTCTTCCACAAAGATTCATCAGGCAAACGCGACTGGCTCGACATTCGGACAATAGGCTCCGGGGCAATCGGCGCGACTAACGTGGGCAGAGCAATGGGCGCGGCGTGGTCATGGTTCACGGCGGCGGTTGACATGCTGAAGGGGGCATTCGCTCTCCTGCTGGCGGCGCATATAGTCCCGAACGAGGAGAAAGAGATCATCATGGCGGTGTCAGCGTTCGCGGTTGTTGTGGGTCATAATTATCCTGTGTGGCTGAAGTTCAGTGGCGGGAAGGGAGTCGCAACGACTTACGGGACATTGTTCTTTATATGGCCGTACCAGTCATTTGCGGCGGTTCTTTTCAGCGGGGGACTATGGTATATTCTGCGCTGGCTGACCCGTATTGTGTCGCTGTCGTCTATGCTTTCTCTTTTCTCAATATCCGTATGCTTTGCCATGCTCGGCGCGCCCGTAACTTTCACGGTTCTTGCGTTTCTCCTCGCGTTATTGTGCGTGTGGCGGCACCGTACCAACATCGTGCGAATCATAAACGGTACAGAAAACAAATGGAAGGGATATTAGCCCGGTAACAAGAAAAAACAAAGAGGCTCCCGGAAATTCTCGCAATGGGAAAATCTGAGAGCCTTTTTGTTCGCTCTTTGTGTCTTCCTTCCTGAAAGCCTATAATCCTCTCAGCGCGTCAATAAATCCATCTATTTCCCCCTCCTCTGTGAAATATCCCGGCGAAACTCTCAAAGCTCCCTGCGGAAATGTCCCTAGCGTTTTGTGTGCTGACGGAGCGCAGTGTAGCCCCGGCCTCGTCTCATACCCTAAGCGCGAAAGCTCGTCCGCTAAAATCCCGTTGTCATGGCCGGAAATGTTCAGCGCGAAAACTGGCAGGCGCCTCATCATATCAGGCATTCCCGACAATATTACGCCGTCAATTTCCCGCAAACGCTCCAGGAAGTAACGCCCCGTATCATTCTCGCGGTCAGCAATTTTCCTCAGCCCCGTAACATTCAGCCAGTCAAGCGCGGAATTAAGTCCCGCAATGCCGGGTAAATTCGGAGTCCCGGATTCAAACTTGTCGGGCATGTCCTCCGGCTGTGTCTCAAGATGTGAATAGCTCCCTGTCCCGCCCGTGATTATCGGCTCAACTTTCGCGGCAAATTCGGGATTCCATATGATACCCCCGGTGCCCTGCGGCCCCATGAGCGATTTATGCCCGGTGAAACACAAAGCGGCAAGCCCTAATTCTGAGGCGTTCAGGGGAATCACTCCGGCGGTCTGCGCCGTGTCAAGCACAAACGGAACGGAACGCCCCCGACAGATTTCCGCGATGTCATTCACTGGCTGAATTGTCCCGCATACATTGCTTGCGTGGCTCATGACAGCGAGGTCATATTTTGCCGACTCCAATTCGCGCCGGAAGTCCTCAGCGTGAACTAGCCCATGCGAGTCAGCCTTCACGACTCCGACATTAACCCCGCGGGACTCTAACGCCCTTAGAGGACGCATTACCGCGTTATGCTCCATTGATGATGTCAGAACCGACATTCCCGGACGCAGGTAACCGCGCAAAACTACATTCAGCGACTCGGTTATGTTGGCGGTGAAAGTTACTGTCATAGGGTCATCGTCATACGCACCGAAAAATTCAGCCAGCTTTATTCGGCAGTCGAGGATGATATTCATTGTCTTCATGTCGCGCTGAGAATTGCTGCCCCGTGAAGAGTTAGCCCCTCCCGTGAGCATGAAATCACGCACGGCATTCACAACGCATTCGGGCTTAGGCCATGTAGTAGCGGCGTTGTTCAGGTAAGACATCAATAGCCCTCCCGTATAGCGTAGCGGACGAGTCCGGCCATGCTTGTGCACCCGGTTTTCTCCATGATGTGCCGTCTGTGAACGTCCACTGTGTTTTTGCTGATGGATAAATCGTAGGCGATCTCCTTTGCGTTTTTCCCGTCAGCCAAAAGTTTCAGCACTTCCCTTTCACGCTCCGACAAAAGACGCGCCGAATTTCTTTCGTCAGAACGCAAGAGCCGCAGATAGTCTTCAACGAGGACTTCAAGCGATGACCTTGCAATGTAGAAATTTCCCATCATCACAGTTTTGATTGACTCGTAAAGCTCCTCCGATGTGCATTCTTTGAGGATGTATCCGACCGCGCCCGCCCTGAGACTCTCTACGATTAATTCCCGGCTGTTGTACATTGAGAGCATTATTGCGCGTGTTTCGGGGACTTTCGGCAGAATTTGCCTGAGAGCCTTTATCCCGCTTAATTCGGGCATAGTTATGTCGAGCAGAATAATATCGGGCCTGAGCTTTACGGCCTGCGATACTGCCTCCGCTCCGTCTTTTGCCCGGCCGATTAATTCAATGTCGGGCTTCTTCTTCATGAGTTCCGCAAGTCCTTCAACAAATAATTCGTGGTCATCTGCCAGAAGTATTTTTGTCGCCATGCAGAATATCTCCTTTCTTCATCTTCAGGGGGCAGGTCATAACGGCCATGACTCCTTCTCCGGGTTCGGATATTATCTTGAGACTTCCGCCTAAAGCCAATAATCTTTCGCGTATGCTGAACAGTCCGAATCCTTTGTTATTTTCCTGCAATCCTTTTCCGTTATCCTCAACTCCTACGGTTATGATTTGCGGCTTTCGGTTGATTATGATGTTGACCTGCGACGCTCCCGAATGCTTTACGGTGTTAATCAATAATTCCCGCGCCATTCGGTAGAGAAGAACACACACAGAGTCATCAGCTTTGTATTCTTCCTCGCTTCCTCTTGTGATAATGTGCCAGGCGATTCCGTGAGGCTCAAGAATATTCTGTGCAAGCTCTTCAAGCGCAGGATTGAGTCCGGCCTCCCTCAGAGCAGGGGGACTAAGCTCAAAGATGAGACTCCTGTTGCCTGAAATAATGCGTTCGGTGTTGGCGATGAGATTGCGAATCTGCGGGCGGATATTCTCAGCGTCATTCCGCGACTCAAGCTCCCGTAACATTCTCAGCTGACAGATTAAATCATAGCCGATTCTGTCGTGAAGCTCGGTTGCGACTCTCCTGCGTGTGTCTTCCTCTGTGATTGTGAGTCTTGCGGCAAGCTCGCGCAATTGTTCCTGATATTTACGCAGGTCATCCTCGGAGCGTTTGAGCTTTGTGCGGTCGAGGAATATAACTGCGGCCATGTCTGTTGGAATCGGGAACGCTATAGCCTCAAGATAGCCGCCGATGTCAACGCTTTCACCGACACAGTGAACCGTCCTGTTCTGCGCTATGCAGTCGCGGATTATGCCCTGCCATTTTGCTTCAGCGTTCGGCCAAACATCATGGAATTTTCTGCCGATGACTTTTTCCCGTGAGAGCTTCATTACGCGCTCATACGCCGGATTAACGTCAACAAAAGTAATATTGCCGCCCTCGATTTTGTGTATGGCTATCGGGTCAAAGACGCGCTCAAATAATATCCTGTATGAAAAATTTTTGCCGGAGTCTGAATTTGCCATTATGATTTTGCATGTCCTGATAGATTTTTTCTGACTGTTACATTATAATTCATGTCGCTGTTTTTCACGCACAATTCGGAAGTGAGATTCGTCTGGTGACGGGCACAGGCTTCAAACCTGATGAGGGGCGGTTATGGCTGTCTCTGGTGGGTTCAATCCCCACACGCTTCCGCCAAATGAAGACAAAAATTCCCCCGGTTGAAACATGGCCGGGGGATTCGTTTATTTCGTGAGGATTAATTTGTAGCCGCCCTCATCGCGTTCTTCAACGTCAACATTCCAGCCCTTGTTGCCTGCGAAACGTGATACATTGTTGCGTGAAGTTGCCGTATCAACAAGAATTTCTACATGGCCGTGTTCGAGTCCCGCAAGTGCTTTTTTCGTGAGCATGACGGGCTGAGGGCATGAAAGCCCTGACGCATTCACCGTGATAATGTCGCTCATGATTTACTCTCCTTTCTCCCGGCAGAATATCCCGACAAAGACGCAGAATATCAGCCCGATAACAGTAACATGAATCCCGTAAGCACCGATTCCCGCTCCTGATGAGGCTGCCGAGAAATTATGCGCGACAGCAGCCCCTGCGAGCATTCCGAGAACGAACACGCCAGCATCCGAGTCGCCTTCCCCGGCCATGATTAACTGACGGCCAGGACAACCGCCCGCGAGAGTGAAAGCGAGTCCTGATAGTACCATGCCCATGAAGTTCCATGTTTCATTTGTGTGCGCGACTGGCTGACCCTCGAATCCGGGTTTGAACATTCCGAGCGCGTAATTTGCCGCGAACGCAACAATCATGAATGAGATTATGCCCTTCAGCAGGTAGCCGTCTCCCATCATGAGAAAATCGCGAATCGCTCCGACAGTGCAGAACCGTGAACGCTGTGCGAGCCATCCGACAATGAGTCCCGCTCCCAGTGCCATTAACGCGGGGGCGTGCTGTGAACCGGGGCCCTTCTCCGAGAAGAACACGGGAGCATTCTCCCCGAACTTAGGCGCGAGGAAGAGAAATGCCAAGAGTGATAATGCTACAAGTGGCATGATGAGTCCGGCGGCTTTCGGGTTTGACTCTGAGGCTCCGAGGCTGAATCCGTTCCACAAAAATATTATGCCGATAAAGATTCCGACAATGAGTCCGCCGACACCGTACAGTGCGTTCCAGTCCCCGCCCGAAACACGCAGGTATGCCCGCCAAGGACAGCCGAGAAACACTAACGCCCCTAACATGGCGAACATTCCGAGTCCGAAACGCACGGCAGGCGATGAGCCGCCGCGGGGGGAATATTCACGGAAGAATATTGCCGACAGGAACGAGCCGAGAATGAAGCCGGGAATCTCAGGCCGGATATACTGCACGACTCCGGCGCGGTGAAAACCCAGTGCCCCGGCGATGTCCCTCGTGAAGCACGCCACGCAGAATCCCATGTTGCCGGGGTTGCCGAAATGAGCCAGCGCAACAGCAATCAGCCCGATTAACCCTCCTGCGATTAACGGGCCGTTCTTTGACGTTAAAGACTTGTCCATAACGATAAGACCTCCTGAATTTTTGCTGAGGCTATATTTTAGGACAGGCAATAACGCAATGCACTAACGGAAAAATTATTACACTGGGATTCCGGGGGCTTTCGGGAAGTCCTGCCAGTCGGGGATGATTTTGCCGGGATTTTCGGGGGGGATTCTGGCGCATAAAAATTTCAGGCAGTACCATAAGAATCTCAGTGCCTTCAACAGCGGGACGGGCATATACGCGTGGAGGATGTAAGAGCATTTTTCCCTGGGTGAAACTGTCCCGGCGCAGAGAAACTCTTTCGGGTACATTCCTGTAGCTTTGCGAACCTGCTTTAGTCTGTCATACTCGGCGTTCATTTCAATAGCGCGTTTGATTTCATACACAAGCTCCCTGCCGTGATGGATTTTGAGAAGCCTTCTCGTTTCCGGCGTGTTGAGCGGGCTATCAATTGCCATTTGTATGTAGTCGTTGAATTTCCCGTCAACAAAAATTCTCCGCTCGCTGTATGGAACATTTGACGCGCTTCCAGGCCTCCTCAATATGTTCCATAGAATGCGGTTGCAGTAAAATATACCGCCGATCCTGAGAAGGTACTGAAAGTTGAACAGCGAGTCTTCCCCATAATGAATGTTCTTTCTGAAGCGAAGCCCGCTTTCCCTTAAAATCTGTAGGCTGTAGAGTTTGGCATGAATAAAGTAAAAATGTAGCTTATATATAGCAGATAACGTTTCTTCAGCGGAAAGGGAGAGCGATTCTGTATTTTCTATTCCTGTATGCCTAGTCAAATTCGCGCTCCCCCCTTCAAACTTAACCCCGTAGAAATTCGCGGCGATAAGTTTTCCGGGGTGTTCCCTCTGAGCGTCAAGCAGGATTTCTATCGCGTCATCCTCCATCCAGTCATCAGAATCGAGGAACACGAGATATTCCCCTCTTGCCTCATTGATCCCGTGATTCCTTGCTGCAGAGACTCCTGCATTTTTCTGCGTGAAGACTCTGATTCTGCTGTCAGTCCCTGCAAAATATTCTGCGACCCTCAGTGTGTCATCTGTCGAGCCGTCATCAACTATGAGAATCTCAATGTTCCTGTGAGTCTGCCTGAGTGATGAGCCTATTGCCCGGTGAATGTACGGTGCTGTGTTATATGCGGGAATGATTATCGATACGAGGGTAGAGTCTTGTGTGGCTTGTGGCTTGTGGCTTGTGGCTTGATTATAGCGACATTATCGGCCTGTGTCAAGATTTCCTGTCATCCTTTCTTTGTGGGATATGGCGAGATTATACCAGACAAAAGCATAACCCCGCCCGAAATTTTCACATCACAGGCACGAGTCAACGTCAACCCGGTCAATCATAACGTTCAGAATTTCGCGGTCAGTCTCCCTCATGCCTACCTTCCCGATATAGCCCATATTCTTTATTGTGCGTTCAACATCATCCTCAACGAATCCTTCACCGCCGCGGAACTCGTCATAATTCATGCTCATGTGGTGCGCTAATATTGCCGCGTGGACTGATGACGCAATTTTCGCCGCGCAGCTCGGTTTTGCCCCATCGCAGACAATCCCGCCGACATTCGCGAGGGTGTTTGTGATTGTCCGTCCTATGCTTGCGTAGTCTCCTCCGGCCATGTACGTTATCCCCGCCCCCGCCCCTGAAGCCGCGCTCACAGCACCGCAGAAAGCCGACAATGAGCCGATAAAGTGCTTGATGTATATTGATACTAGGTTGCTTACGGCCAAAGCCCTGAACATTTTTCCGCGTGATATTCTCCATCTCTCTGCGTATTCGACAACTGGCAATGTTACAGTGATCCCCTGATTCCCGCTGCCTGAGTTTATGATTACGGGGAGGGGACATCCGCTCATGCGGGCATCACTTCCGGCGGCGGCACGGGCGCAGGCGCAAGTTCTCACGTCATCGCCCCATGTCTCAAGCATAGTTTTGCCGATACACGCACCCCATTTGTTGTCGAGACCTTCCTGCGAGATTCTGACGTTGCACTCAACCTGCCGCGAAAATATTTCCTCAACGTCAGAAATATTCAGCCCGTCAGCAAAGTCAACAATCCCGTGCAAAGTCATCATGCTTTTGTCTGCTGTTGACTCGGAATCGACTCTCACTTTTTCGGGGGCATTCTCACTGATGATTTTTCCGTCAAGTTTCACGAGGGTGATATTTGTGTGGAAGTTCTCAATTCTTACGGCTGACTTGTGATTTTGACTCTCCGCTTCAACCTCGATATACAGATTCGGGACATCCTCAGCCAGTGAGACAGAGCAGAAATTTTCCCGGACAAGTTTCCGCGTCAATGCTCTTGCGTCATCATCCGCGCCGGAAATGACTTCAAGCTCACGCGATGAGTCACCCCCTACAGCGCCGAGAATCGCCGCGGCCTCTATGCCTTTCTGCCCGCCTGAGTTAGGTACGATTACGCCCTTCACGTTCTTGATGATGTTGCCTGAACATGATACATGAAGGTGTGTTGCGTCCTCCCCTAAAATTTCGCGTGCCTTTGCTGAGGCGTAAGCTATTGCTATCGGTTCTGTACAGCCCATCGCAGGCACTAATTCTTCACGCAGAATCGCTATGTAGTTTTCGTACTGGTCATGTGAAATCATTGGGATAATTTTTCCTCCGCTGAATGTGTATGAAGTTGACTGTGAATTTATCACAATTATATATCATGTCAAAGTTGAGAAATTTTGTCGGGTATGCTATTCTTTGTGCCGTCAAAAATCAGTCAGGGGGGTAAAAATTTCGTGAGGCTTTCGACATCAGCGCGTTACAGCCTCCGGGCATTGTCGGATTTATGCACGTACCCGGAAGAGCCTGTATCAGTCAGCGATATAGCGACCCGTCAGAATATTCCCGCGGCATATCTCGAACAGCTTTTCGGGAAATTACGCAGAGCCGGAATACTTGAGAGCGTGAGAGGCTCACAGGGAGGCTACATTCTTGCGCGCCCTGAGCGTGATATTACGGTCGCTGAAATATTGCAGGCTATAGGCGAGCCGCTGATATTCGGGTCATGCCAGACGGAAAAAGGCTGCGAGAACGCCGTAAAATGTCCCACGTTCAATTTGTGGCGGAAAGTGAAAGGCTCAGTGGATGAGATTCTCAGGTCAACGACTCTTGAGGATATAGCCGGCGAAACATTAACCCTTCTTGACGCACAGCCTGACCCCGAACGCATAGAGGCTAGGCGGAAAGCACAGAAATCAAAGGGGGAGTAAATTTTCATGTTCGTATACTTGGATCACACAGCAACAACACCGACAAGCCCGGAAGTTTTGCAGGCAATGACTCCATATTTCGGGGAAATTTTCGGCAACCCTTCAAGCGTCTATTCATTCTCACGCAAAAGCAGAGAGGCCATCAGCAAAGCACGTGAGCAAGTCGCAAACGCACTCAACGCTGACCCGTCAGAAATATATTTCACAGGCTCCGGGACAGAGGCGGACAACTGGGCATTGAAGGGAACATTAGAGAAGGGGAAAATCGCCGGGAAGAATCACATCATCACTACAGCGATTGAACATCACGCGATACTTCACACGTGCGAATATCTCAAGAAAGTAGAAGGTGCTGAAGTAACATATCTTCCTGTTGACGCTGACGGATTCGTGAGTGTTGACGCTGTGAGGAACGCAATCACCGACAAGACCGCGCTAGTGTCTGTGATGTTCGCGAATAACGAGGTCGGGACAATTGAGCCAGTTGCGGAAATCGGAGCATTATGCCGGGAAATGAAGATACCTTTTCACACTGACGCGGTGCAGGCGGCGGCGCACCTCAAAATTGATGTTAAGGCCATGAATATAGATATGCTCTCGATGTCGGCGCACAAGATGTACGGCCCAAAGGGAGTCGGAGCGTTATACATGCGGAAGGGACTCAGGCCGGAAAATTTCGTTCACGGAGGAGCGCAGGAACATGGCCGGAGAGCAAGCACCGAGAATATAGCGGGGATTGTGGGCTTCGGCGCGGCAATGGAAATTTTGCAGGGGAGACTCGCGGAGGATTTAGCGGTAAATTCAGCAAGAAGAGACAGGCTCATAGCGGGAATATTGGAGCGGATTCCTCACGCGAAACTCAATGGCGCAACAGGCAGTAACAGACTCCCGAATAACGTAAATTTCAGCTTTATCGGAGTTGAGGGTGAGACACTGCTGCTTGACCTCGACGCAAAAGGAATATCAGCGTCAACGGGGAGCGCGTGTTCATCAGAGAGTCTTGACCCCTCGCACGTTCTGTTAGCACTGGGACTGAAACATGAGATGGCGCACGGGTCATTGAGATTCACGCTTGGGCGGCTGAATGACGACTCGCAGATAGATTATGTTCTTGACGTACTGCCGGAAATTGTAGCAAGACGCCGGGCAATGTCGCCGTTATGGGAAGATTACATGAAATCACAGGAGGGAAAATAGAGTCATGGCATTAGATTACAGCAAAAAGGTAATGGATCACTTCATGAATCCGCGCAACGTAGGCGAGATTGAGAACGCAGACGGAGTCGGCGAGGCAGGCAATCCTAAATGCGGGGACATCATGAAGATATATTTGAAGGTGAACCCCGACACAAAAATTATCGAGGACGTGAAATTCAAGACGTTCGGCTGCGCTAGTGCTATAGCGTCGTCGAGCATGGCAACGGAGCTGATAAAGGGACGCACGATTGAGGAAGCGTGGAACCTGACGAACAACGCGGTTGCGGAAGCACTTGACGGACTTCCGGCGATAAAGATGCACTGTTCAGTACTGGCGGAAGAGTCGATACATGCCGCGCTGAATGATTACCGAAAGAAGCATGGAATGGAAGAGATTCCGATGGAACATCACGAGGATTAGCGGGTGAAAAGAGAGTCCCTCTCCTGAGAATTTGCGGGGGAGGGATTTTTGTTGCGGTGATGTTATTCGTAGTCGATACGCTCAATCTTGAAGATTACCGGCCTTGTTCCGTCAGAGCAGCAGGTGATCATAGTGTTCTCGTCCTTCATCCATCCGCGCATAATTGAGCCGCCCTGCAATCCTGTGTAGATATAGCGCGAAATTGCGTCCCACGCCTCAGAACAGTGAGGTTTTTCCGGCCCTCCTGCGACTGTTGAGGGGTCAGCGTTTGTCTTTGTGAGTGTGTTGATGCCCATGTGCCAGAAGTCATCGCGCTCATCGTCCCGGAAGAACTCGAACTCATCGCCGACATTGTAGCAGGGGCATTCGCCGGACTCAGGGTCAGCGCAGTATTTTTCCTGCAAGTCGGGATAAAGTTTCTTGTCAATGACAGTGAGTCGTACTTTGTGTTTCACGAATATGCACGTCCTTTGTGAGATTTGTTTTCAGGCTATCACAATGTTGACGCGGATTCAATTCTGAAGTGTTGCATTTAATGACGGAGGACAAAAATTATCAAATTATCAGGGGAGGGATTTTTTTACTCGCATTCATAAAATTTTCTGTTCCACAAAAAACAAGGACAAGAATTTATGCTATAATCATACTCACCTAAAGAATGAAAGCACATGACTTTTTGGCGTGTGCCAGCAGTCTTATCTTGTCCCGTATAAATTATAACACAGGACATAATAAGATGATTAATAGTTGTGTGCTTAAAATTTTACTGAAGGAATCTATTTGCATGAAGGAGGTGTGAATCATGGGATTCTTCAAGGATATGTTTAAGTCCATAGCTAAGATGGGGCCTTTCGGGCTTGAGCGTCCTCGTGATGCTTTGCGTGCTCTTGAGAGCATCATTCATAGCAACAGAGATGATGATGAGAAAGTCAAACACGCGAAACCCATCTTAATGTGGCTGAAAAGAGTATCACTCACGGGGGACAGAGAAGCTAATGAGGTACTCAACCAGGTAAGAGACCGCTACAGAAATTTTCTTGACATTAACGGCATCAATGTATAGCTCGCAGATTAACGCAACTCCTTCTGTATTGTTGCAGGGGGAGTTTTGTTATGCGCTGTCTTTCTTGTTATGCCGCTCTGATATTGCGTAAATGAAATACGTTACAGCTAACAGATCCCCTGCACCGCCCGGACTAATCCATCTCCCGATAAATTCCCCGTCAAGCCTCCGAATGTCCTCAATCCCGAACCCCGACTCAATCATCTTACGCGCAGCCGTCATAACCTCGTGGGCGGTCTCCATGTCATGCCGTGATATTATGTTCGTGTCGTGAGCATGTGCCATGATGTGAATCAGCGTCATCGACAGAGCGTCATTGATATTCATTCCCCGCGAAATATATTCCCTCAGCGCAGGAAGCCCCGCAAGCCTCACAGAAGGATAGCCCGACTCAGCCTCGCCCCTTATGCCCGTTATGCCGTGAATCAGATATACCCGCTCGCCTTTCGTGAGCATGGCCGGATTTTTGTCCTTCACGCCCGCAAAATCTCTCTCGCAGATTCCCGCGCACATTTCCCCCGCAAGTGTCATGACTCCTTCCGCAGTAACTTCACGCCCTGAACCCGCCGAATATCCCGCGCACGCACAGAGCAGGCCGAGCGAGAATATTTCCCCCTTGTGAGTGTTGATTCCCCCGGTTGCCGCGAACATTCGTTTTTCCGCCTCGACTCCAATCTCTCGCACCGCCGGGAAAATTTCAGCAGGAGGAATCTTATTCGCCCCCCCGCTGAAGCCTTCCCGCGAAAATTCCGTGAAACTTCCCGCAAGGCTCGCCGCGCTCTTCATGAACGTGAAAAAATCCATGTCCCTGTGCGCCCCTGAGTTATTGCGGTCAACAAGTCCGGGCTTGGGAGTCGCTGACACCTCAAGCAGCATTGCTTCAAGTGCCAGTCTCCCTATGATTTGCGGAACTGATGCCGCCTGTGATGTGTTACCCCCCTCCGTGAACGGTGTCCCCCCTAAGTTAGGGGGGATTAAGGGGTGTGCATTACCGTTCGTGAGGACTAAAGGGGGGTATATCATTCTTCATCGTCATCATATTCTTCCTCGTCGTCTTTCTCTGCGTATTCGCGTCCCCTTATTTTTGCCCACAAGAAACGAACACGCCACACTAATTTATACGCCGCAGGTATCGACAGCATTGCCAGCATTCCGCCCGCTATCAGTCCCCCGATGGCAACAACTGCAATCGGCCTCTTCATTTCTGACCCTCGCCCGGTCGACAATAACGGGATTAATGATACGATTGACGTAACGACGGCCATTAACAGCGACTTGAATCGCACGTGGCACGCTTCCTCTACGGCCTCGTAAGGGTGAGTGCCTTTCAGCCGCAGAACTTCTGCATAGTCGACAACAACAATCGCATTGTTCACGACCATTCCCACAAGCATTATCATTCCGATGATGGCGAATATTGAGATGTTGACTTCTGAGAGCAGCATTGCAGGAACGACTCCGATTGCCGCCATCGGGACAGTTGCGAGGATTACAACGCTGTACGTCCACGACTCCAATATTGCCGCGACAACGAGATATGTTACGACGATTGCGATGATTAGAGTCCGCAATAACTCCGTGAAATTCTCGGCCATGTCTTCCTGTTCGCCTCCGAAATTTATTGATACACCTTCAGGAAGAGTCATAGCGTTTACGACCTCGCGCATTCTCGCGTTTCCTTCGCCTGATGTTATGTATCTCACTCGCCCAGTAACAACAACAGCTCTCTCACGTTCAACCCTGCGAATCTCCGTAGGGCCGTCGCTCCACGAAATATCAGCAAGTTCATCAAGCGGAACAAGCCCGTGTGATGTCATTATAGGCAGCTCGTGAGCCGTGAATATATCGCTGGCAAGTGAACGTGAAATCCTCGCTTTTATGTCGTACTCATAGCCGCCCTGACGGAATTTCCCTGAGTCCCTGCCTATGAGATAGCCTCTCACTATGCTTGCGAGATCCGCAATGTTTATCCCTAATGGCGCGAGCCTCCAGCGTATTGGCGTGATTCGGAGTTCAGGCTTGCCCATTTCCATCTCTATTTTGAGGTCTCGTATTCCCGGAATGACTCTGCCCTTTGCGCGAATCTCCTCGGCTATCGTGTAAAGCTGATTCAAGTCCTGCCCCTTTATCTGAATTTCTATCGGGTTTCCGAATCCTGAGCGTGTAGCGGCTATTGAGATTTCCACGCCGGGAAGGTCTGAAAGGAACGGGCGAATCTTGTCCGCAAGTGCCTGTGTTGACGGCCTGTCGGGGTCATCATTCATGTACAGTGCTATTTGAGCCTCACTGATTGAGTTTGACCGCATTGACCCTGCTACGGTTGATACTACGTTCCTGATGTATTTCCGTTCGGGAATGGAGTCAATGTATTTCTCGACCGTGTAAATCATATCCGCTGTCCTGTGAATTGATGAGTTGTTGTCGAGCGTCAATGTGATTCGCACAGTCCCGTCATCAGTTGAGGGCGTAAACTCCGTACCAATGAACGCGCCGAGCTTGAGTGAGCCATACGTAGCAAGCACCGTGAATATCACCGTCAGAAATGGGAATCTCATGGCCGCGTGCAGAATGATAAAGAACATATCCCGGAAGCCGTCAAATATCCAGTTCCACCAGCCTGTGAGAATTTTGCCGATTAACGGAAGCTCGTTGTCATGGCCGGTCTTCTTGATACGGGCGGCAAGGCAGGGAGTAACCGCCATCGTTACCCACAAAGAAAAGCACGTAGCATACACGATTGTTACGGCGTAGGGCTTGAGGAACTGCCCCGCGATTGTCGACATCAGCGCGACAGGCATAAACACTCCCAAGTTCGTCAAGACTCCCGCAAGAACGGATATAGAAATTTCTACGGTGCCTTCCTCGGCGGCCTCAAATGCCCCGTAACCCATATCACGGAATCGGTATATATTCTGTATGATTAGTATTGCGTTCATGACAAGAGTACCCATTGAGAGCGCGAGTCCCAATGTACTCATCAAGTTTAGCGTGTACCCGTGAACCTGAAGGGGGACAAACGTAGCCGCAAATGCAACAGGCATTGAGAACGCCACAATAAATGTCGCTCCGAATCTCCCTAAGAACAGGTAAATCACAAGTGCCGTCAGAGCGATTCCGATAGCCGTATCACGGATAATATTTTTGACCGCAGACTCAACAAAACTGGTATCATCATACGTGTATTCATACGTGAAATCGGGGTAATCTTTCATTGTCCGGGTCATCAACCGCTTAATCTGCCGTCCTGCCTCTACAACGTCAGCATTTGAGCGCGGGCTTATCCTCAGCTGCACAACAGGATGACCGTCAGCACGCGCCATGCTTCTTTGATCTTCCTCGCCGTCAATGACTTCTCCGAGCATTGAGAGTCTCACGGGCTGACCGTTGGCGGTCGGTATGAGTATGTCTTCAAGCTGTTCCACCTCGTTGAACTCGCCCATGAGTCGCAGTGATACTTCATCTTTTGTCTGAGTAACGTAGCCTGACGGTGTAGTCTGATTGTTGGCCGCAACGACTAAGCAGACGTGCATATAGTCTATCCCGTAATCGCTCAGGGCGGCGGGGTCAAGATTGATGTGAATCTCTCTGTCTCTTCCGCCAGTAACGTCAACCCGCCCGACTCCCTCAACTCGCGCCATAACGGGCTGTATTCTGTCTTCTATGAGCTTCTTTGCGGTCTTCTCCGGCATTGATGATGTGAATGATACGATAAGGAACGGCTGTGCGGATATGTCGAATTTGCTTGACACTGGCTCGTCTGCGTCATCGGGAAGATCCGGGATTTTTGCCTTCACCTTGTTGTTCACGTCAACTAGTGCCAAGTCCGGGTTAGTCCCTGCTTCCATCTCAACGGCTACCATTGAGATACCTTCAATTGAGTATGTTGTGATTGACTTTAGATTTTCGAGGTCAGCTAATGCGTCTTCAAGAGGTTTGCTGATGAGCTGTTCGATTTCGTTCGGGCCGGCTCCCTGATAGGTAGTGCGGACAAGCACAAAGGGTAATTCAACATCGGGGTAAAGCGTAACGCCTAGTGTGAAATAGCTTGAGATTCCCAGCAGTATCCATATGACAACAGAACACCCGGTAAAGACCGGGTGCGTAATGCAGAACTTTATGAATCCTCTCATGAAAATTTATCCCTCGTTTGAATCGTCCTGCTCAGTTTTCCCCGCAATGCCTACATTACGGACAATCCCGACTCCGTCATAAAGCACCCTGTTCCCGCTGGTGATTAATGCGTCTCCTGCTTTGAGTCCTGACGTTACTATGACTCGTCCCTCGCGGCCTTCTCCTGTCGTTATCTGCGTGAGTTTGGCTTTGTTTCCGTCAGCAACGTAAACTGACTGAGAGTTACCCCTGTAGACTACGACATTTGACGGGATGACAACAACACTCTGCTGTGTGTCGACTCTGAATCTTCCCTCTACGTATGTTCCCGGTAGTATTCCTGAGTTTGCCGGGAGGCCGACTGTTACGGGGTAAAGTCCTGAGCCTGACTGCGCTTCGGGGCTAATGCGCTTCACGAATCCCTGATGTGTTTTGCCGTCTACCCTGATTTCTACTGGCGTGTTCCTGTTGATTCTCGTTATATCTTTCTTTGACACCATCAAATCGGCTTCCATTTCTTTCGGGTCAACGATCGACAGCAACACCGCTCCGGCCTCTGCGATTTCTCCCGGCTCTACATTTCTTGCCGCTACGATTCCGTTGATGGAGGCTTTGAGGCTTGTGCGCTGTAAAGATGACTGCGTACTCTTGAGCGAGGCTTCCGCCGTCTTCATGCGTGAATATGCCGCGTCAACTTCTGACTTTGAGATTCCGCCCTTAGCGTTAAGCTGCTTGAGCCTGTTATAGTTCAGCACTGCCTCATCGTATGCCGTCTGCCCGGACTGAACCTGCGCCCCTCTTGCGGCTACCTGCAATGTGATGAGGGTCTGCCCGGCCTTTACGGGGCTTCCCACGTCAACATTCACAGACCTGACTATTTCGCGCTCGTATGTCGTTATGTTCTGTGTATGCGCGCTCTTTGCCTGGCCGTAATAGCTTCTCCATGTCTCCCAGTCTGATGTCTTTACCGTCTCTGTTTCTACGGGGTATACTGTCTCGGTCTGAGTCTCAAGCGAACGCAGGTTAGCCTCGGCCTGATTTAACTTTGCGCGTACCTGAGTGCTTACGAGGAATCCGACTCCGGCAAGAGCCAGCACCCACAGCAAAATTCTTATGCGTGTAATAATTTTTAGCATAAACTTATATCACCTCTGAGAAAATTTTGATGTTTATTGTGAAACCGCATTATAGCACAGTGAAACATTGTCATATGAAGAAATTGTGAAAGGTGAAAAAGGATTTTGCCGCAGATTTCATGACGGAAAAATATTGCCTGCCTCAAAATTTTTCACGGCAATTTTTATTCTGCAATATACATTCTTTTACTGCTGACAGAAAAATCAATCCCGCGTATTATTTTCTCATTCCAAAAATTTCAAGGAGGCTTCATCACAGTGAAAAGACTCGTAACAGTTTTCATTGCGTTAATTTTCGCGCTGTCTCTGGCGGGAATGTCATCCGCTAAAGATACGTTAGTTGTCGCTGACCAGTACGACGCTACCACGCTTGACCCTATCGGGCATAACGACTACCCGACAAGCCGCGCCTGCTCGCACATCTACGACACGTTAATTTTCCTCAACCCTGACGGAACACTCAGGCCGGGACTGGCTGAGAAGTGGGAATTTCTTTCCGATACGGCCTACAAGATGTACCTGCGTAAGGGCGTAAAGTTCCACAACGGAGACGAAATGACCGCAGAGGACGTGAAATTTTCCCTCGAACGCGCAAAAACTCCGGCAGGCTCTCACATTCACACATACTGCCAAGACTTAGACCACGTTGAAATTGTTGACCCCTACACCGTAATCATTCACCTGAAGAAAGTAAATTATCCGTTCTTCTCGTCTCTCGTCCACAGCTGGGGCAATATCGTCTGCAAGAAAGTCGTTGAGGCCGCCGGCGATGACTACGGTATGAATCCCGTAGGAACAGGGCCGTTCAAGTTTAAGGAATGGGCAAAGGGAGATCACTATACCTTTGAGCGTTTCGATGACTACTGGGGGAACAAGGCGAAATTTGAGACTCTCATAGTCCGTTCGATACCTGAGCCGACAAACCGCACAATCGAGCTTGAGACGGGCGCGGTTGATATTGCGTACCCCGTAACAACAATCGAGCTTGGGCGCATTCAGGATAATGACGAATTAGTGTTACAGCGCAAAGTTATCCCGTCAACAACATACATGGGCTTCAACGTCCACAAGGCACCGTTCGACAACCTGAAAGTGAGACAGGCAATTTTCGCGCTTCTCGACACCGTGAACATTCAGCGGGCGGTTATGAGGGGGGTAGGGCAGACTCCGCGCAGTCTGATTCCTGCCGTAACAAAATACTCAATCAATGATGAGCTTCCCGTTCATGAAAGAGATGTGGAGAAGGCCAAAAAGTTATTTGCTGAAGCAGGAGTTGACCCGACAAAACTGAAGTTCGTCATCCGTTCCAACGAGAGAAAAGAGCGCATAGACATGGCCACGATAATACAGGCTCAGTTAGCTGAGGCCGGCATTCAGACCGAAATTGTCCAGCAGGAATGGGGCGCATATCTCAATGTCCTTCAGCAGAAACAGCACGATGTATTTTTACTCGGCTGGGGATTGTCTGTGCCTGATCCTGATTACGCTGTGGCAGGACTTCTTGAGACAAACGCCGGGACAAATTACACGACATTCTCAGACCCGAAACTTGATGAGATGCTCGCAAAGGGCAGAAGCCTTCCTGACGGCCCGGAGCGTGCGAAAGTCTACAAGGATATGCAGCTCTATATCAATGAGCAGCTCCCGATGATTTACCTGCATAATGACGAGGCAATAGCAGGAGTCCGCAAAATCGTGAAAGGATTCGAGGTTGACCCGTTCGAGGTTCATTCGTTCAGGAATGTTTACTTTGAGGAATAACGAATCAGCGCGGAAAAATTGAATAGCTGACAATGACGGCAGGACTTCAGCACAACACCTGCCGTTAATTTTTTTGCACAAGGAAGTGAAAATTAATGCTGAAATATATTCTGCGCCGTATCATCATGCTTATACCTGTTTTGCTCGGCGTTGCTTTCTGCGTTT
Source organism: Synergistaceae bacterium (assembly GCA_017540085.1). Classification (NCBI taxonomy): domain Bacteria; kingdom Thermotogati; phylum Synergistota; class Synergistia; order Synergistales; family Synergistaceae; species Synergistaceae bacterium. Next base: position 27,061 of record JAFYBQ010000016.1, read on the forward strand.
TCACACTGCTTTACTTCACGCCCGGAGACCCCGCAAGAATGGTACTCGGCGACCTTGCTACGGATGAGGCAATAAAGGAGTTCCGCGACAAGGAGGGACTCAATGATCCGTTCCTCGTTCAGTTTGGGAATTACGTCTACAAGGCAGTATTCAAAGGCGACATAGGGCGGTCGTACAGCTCAAAGCGTCCCGTAATGCAGGAGATATTGACGGCGTTCCCCTACACGCTGAAATTGTCGGCGTTCGCAATGATTATCGCAATCATAATCGGAATCCCCTGCGGAATAATATCGGCCATAAAACAATACTCATGGTTTGACACAATCACGATGATTTTCGCCATGATCGGACTCTCAATGCCGGTCTTCTGGCTGGGACTGTTACTGATTCTGTTATTCGCCGTGCGTCTGAGGTGGCTTCCGTCGTCGGGGTTCTCAACGTTCAAAGCAATGATTCTCCCTTCAGTCGCATTAGCCGCGCAGAGTATCTCAATGGTAACGAGAATGACGCGCTCCTCAATGCTTGAAGTTATCCGCGCCGACTACATCCGCACAGCCCGCGCAAAGGGTCAGAAGGAAAGTATCGTTATCGGCGTTCATGCCCTGCGGAATGCGTTAATCCCTGTTGTAACGTTATGCGGGTTGCAGTTCGGGCAGTTGTTATCGGGGGCGATTCTCACGGAGAGTATTTTTGCGGTGCCTGGAGTCGGTCGGCTTATGGTCAACGCGATAATGAGCCGCGACTATCCTATGGTGCAGGGCGGAGTCCTGTTTATCGCAATCACATTCAGCATTGTGAATTTGCTGGTCGATTTGCTGTATGCGTACATTGACCCGCGAATCAAGGCCGAATTAAAGTAGGAGGGCATGAGATGACAGAGAAAATTATCCCTGAGTTAGTCCGAAAACGCCGGAGTCCTTTTGCTGACGTAATGTTACGGCTTGCGAGGAGTCCTCTTGCTATGTTCGGGCTTGCGATAATATTCATGCTGGTATTCTGCGCGATATTTGCGGAAATGATTTCGCCCTACAGCCCGATAAAGCAGGACTTGATGCACATGTTCGAGACTCCATCATCGGCGCATTGGCTCGGAACAGACGAATTTGGCCGGGACATTCTGAGTCGTCTGATTTACGGCGCGAGGGTCTCATTGCAGGTCGGATTTATCGCTGTGGGAATCGCGCTTGTGATCGGCGGTATGCTCGGAGCGGTCTCAGGGTATTACAGCGGGAGACTCGACAACTGTATCATGAGAGTGATGGATGTGCTGTTGTCGATTCCTCAAACGTTACTGGCGATTGCGATTGTGGCGGCACTAGGGCCGAGTCTCATGAATCTTATGATAGCGGTAGGAATCTCAGCCGTCCCCACATATGCGAGAATCGTGCGGGGTTCGGTGCTGTCGATTCGGAGTATGGAGTTCATAGAGGCTGCGAGGGCGGCGGGAAGCTCCGACTTACGCATAATCCTCAAGCACATAATCCCAAACAGCATGGCACCCATCATAGTACAGTCAACACTTGGAGTCGCCTCGGCAATCCTGAACGCGGCGGGACTCTCGTTTATCGGTCTCGGAATCCAGCCCCCTAACCCTGAATGGGGCGCAATGTTATCGGGAGGCCGTCAATACATTCGCGATTTCCCGCACATGACTCTATATCCCGGACTCGCAATAATGCTCACGATTCTTGCGCTAAACTTTTTGGGCGACGGACTGAGAGACGCTCTTGACCCGAAATTGAAGAGGTGATGACGAATGAATGACATCATGCTTGACATAAAGAATCTCACGATACATTACAGCACGGAAGGCGGAGTCGTTCACGCTGTTGAAGGTCTGAATCTCACGCTGGGACGCGGTGAATCACTCGGCTTTGTCGGCGAGACAGGCGCGGGGAAAACAACAACCGCCCTCGGAATCATGCGCTTAATCCCTAATCCCCCCGGAAAAATTATGAGCGGTGAAATCATATTCAACGGTGAAAATTTGCTCACTAAGTCCGAGTCGGAAATGCGGAAAATTCGCGGCGAGAAAATAGCAATGATATTCCAAGACCCAATGACGAGCCTAAATCCCGTTATGACTGTCGACAAACAGATAGCCGAAATGATTTCCCTTCACAAAAATGTATCACACTCGGAGGCGTTAAAGCTGGCCGGGGATATGCTTGAGCTTGTTGGGATTCGCCGCGAGAGAATGCACGATTATCCGCACCAGTTTTCCGGCGGAATGAAACAGCGCGTGGTGATTGCGATTGCGCTGGCCTGTGATCCTGAATTGCTGATTGCTGACGAACCTACTACAGCACTTGACGTTACTATTCAAGCGCAGGTGTTAGAGCTGATGAAGGAACTGAAGCAAAAATTTTCGGCCTCAATGATTCTCATCACTCACGACTTGGGAATAGTTGCGGACATCTGCGACAAAGTTGCGATAATGTACGCCGGGCGGGTTGTGGAATATGCCGACAAAAGATCGCTCTACACGAATCCCATTCACCCATACACGCGGGGATTGTTCCGTTCAGTGCCGGATATTGATGAAGATGTTGACGAACTTCCCGTGATACCCGGCCTAATGCCTGACCCTGTGAATCTTCCGCCGGGCTGTGCGTTTCACCCCCGTTGCAGTATGGCGACAGAGGAATGCGCGAAAGTCCGTCCCGATATGCAGGAGGCGGAGCCGGGACATTTTGCGGCGTGTCCTTTCTGCGTCAAGAAATTTCTTAACGGGGAGGCGTTGTAGATGTCAGACGCATATATACGAGTCGAGAACCTCAAGAAATATTTTGCGACAAAACGCGGAATGTTACACGCTGTTGATGATGTCAGCTTTGAGATAATGAAGGGTGAAACTCTCGGCCTTGTCGGTGAGTCGGGCTGCGGAAAATCGACATTAGGGCGGTGCTTGATACGTTTGCTTGACAGCACATCGGGAAAAGTTTTGCTGAAGAATCCGAATGATGACGGCTACACGGACGTAACGAAAGCGAGTCCCCGCGAGATGAAAGAATTACGCAAGCGTGTGCAGATAGTATTTCAGGATCCGTACTCATGTTTGAATCCGCGCTTGTCCGTCTGGGAATTAATCGCAGAGCCGTTAATCGTCAACAACATTTACAGCGACAAAAACGAAATGAGGAAGCGAATCCGCTCATTGATGGACACAGTTGGACTCGCTGAACGACTCGAAAATAGTTACCCTCATGAATTAGACGGAGGAAGGAGACAGCGAATCGGAATCGCCCGGTCTCTTGCGCTTAACCCGGAATTTATTGTGCTTGATGAGCCTGTTTCGGCGTTGGACGTTTGCATTCAGGCGCAAATTCTGAATCTCTTGAACGCATTGCAGAAGGAGTACAAATACACCTATGTGTTTATCTCCCACAATTTGAGCGTAGTCCGCCATGTCTCAGACCGAATCGCAGTAATGTATCTCGGTCAGATTGTCGAGCTTTCAGAGTACAAAGAGTTATTCAGCAAGCCCCTTCACCCGTACACGCAGGCGTTACTGTCAGCAATTCCACTCGCAAAACTGGACGTAAGGCGCGAAAGGATTATACTTGAAGGCGATGTGCCGAGTCCGATTGAGCCTCCGCAGGCGTGCAGGTTCGCGGGGAGATGCCGTTACGCGCAGGAAATTTGCCGGAACACTCCGCCCGCATTGAGGGAGATTTTGCCCGGACATTTTGCGGCATGTCATTACGCAAAGGAGACGCAATAATGTACACAACGTTAGAACACTTCCTGAAGTATGTTACGTATGATACACAGTCAGACGAGAAAGCCGGGTTAGCGGGAAAAGTCCCAAGCACCGACACACAGTGGGAATTAGCCCGCGAAATGGAGAAGGAATTGACCGAGCGCGGATTCGTGAATGTCTCAGTCAGCGAAAATTGCTACGTAATGGGAACATTGCCCGCCAACACAGACAGGAAAATTCCCGCAATAGGATTCATTACCCACATGGACACAGCTGCGGAAGCCTCCGGGAAAAATGTGAAGGCCAGAGTCGTCAAGAACTATGACGGGGGGAATATCGTCCTCAATGATGCGTTGAACGTCATAATGTCGCCGGAAGATTTCCCATTCATGAAGGATTACATCGGCCATGATTTAGTTGTTACGGACGGCACGACTCTTTTAGGGGCTGACGACAAAGCCGGGATGGCTGAAGTTATGGGTGCGGTTGACTGGATAATCGCTCATCCTGAGTTTGAGCACGGAAAAATCTGTGTTGCCTTCACGCCTGACGAGGAAATAAGCGAGCTTGCGAGTCATCTCGACATTGAGAGATTCGGGGCGGATTTCGCGTACACACTTGACGGCGGTTCACTCGGTGAAATCAGCTATGAGAACTTCAACGCCGCAAGCGCAACCGTAAACATACATGGCCGCTCCGTACATCCCGGTTCAGCAAAAGGACTCATGTTAAGCGCGGTAATGATGGGAAATGAATTTCTGTCGATGTTCCCGGCCCACGAGACTCCCGCAACGACTGAGAAATACGAGGGCTACTATCACTGCCTGACGTTTCACGGAGACACGGAGAACGCAGAGCTTCACTTTATCATTCGCGACCACGACATGAAGAAATTTGAGGCGCGGAAGAAATTTTTTGCCGACTGCGTAGACTGGATGAGGAAGAAATACGGCGCGGAAAGATTCGATCTCGAAATGCACGATCAGTATTACAACATGCGCGAGAAACTCGACGGACATATGCACATCGTTGACCTTGCTGTGAACGCAATGAAGGAAATCGGGATTGAGCCGTACTTCAAAGCCATGCGCGGAGGGACTGACGGAGCCGCGCTGACATGGAGAGGGTTAATCACGCCGAATATTTTTATCGGAGGCCACAACTATCACGGGCGGTATGAATTTGTGTCGGTTCAGGTCATGGAGAAGGCAACAGAGACCGTCATAAAGATTCTGGAGCTTGCTGCGAAAACAAAATAGGGATTATAGGTTAGCGGTTAGGGCGCGGATTTTTTCTGTCCCCTAACCCCTACCCCCTGTTCCCTATACATCATAAGGAGCTGAGATTCACACATGGCATTGAGAGATTACCAGCTTAAAGCGATACGCGAGACATACAAATGGCTGCGAGAACATGACGGAAATCCCTGCATAGTAGCTCCGACAGGCTCAGGAAAAGCACACATCATAGCGGGCTTCTGCGAGGACATTTTACGCAAGAAGGCTGACGCGAAAATTCTAGTCCTCTCTCACGTGAAAGAGTTGTTAGTACAGGACGCGGAGAAAATCCGACTCGCATGGCCGGAAGCACCCATAGGAATCTACAGCGCGGGACTCGGCACAAAGCAGACCGACTCAATCACAGTAGCAGGGATCCAATCTATATGGCGGAAACCTTATGAGCTTGGCCGGATTGATGTCGTAATCATCGATGAGGCTCACATGATTCAGAATGAAGACGAGGGAATGTACCGCCGTTTATTGTCATCACTTCAGGAAATTAACCCTAAAATCCGCATGATAGGACTCACCGCGACACCCTACAGATTAGGGCAGGGGTTATTGACTGAGGGCGACAACGCTATATTCCAGGCGTTAATCGAACCCGTAACAATTGAAGAGCTTGTACAGAGGAAATTTCTTGCGCGACTGACATCAACATTCACAGACCTGAAAATGAATGTCGAGGGCATAAAGAAAGTACAGGGGGACTACGAGAAGCAGGAGCTTGAGTCCCGCGTCAACAGCTCAGACATTAACGCCAAAGTTGTCGCTGAGACTATACGCCGCGCCGGAAACCGTACAGCGTGGTTAGTGTTCTGCGTGAGTATCTCACACGCCGAAAAGATGAGGGACGAATTTATAGCGCAGGGAGTCAGGGCTGAGGCTATCACAAGCAAAACGACATCAGAGCAGCGCGCGAGGATATTCGCGGACTTCAAAGCGGGGAAAATCCGGGCGGTAACAAACGTAGGAGTCGCCACAACGGGATTCGATTACCCTGATATTGACGTTATCGTGATGGCTCGTCCGACTCTGTCGCCGGGACTCTATATTCAGATGAGCGGGCGAGGAATGCGCGTCAAAAGTCCGGGGCATCATCAGGATTGCTTAGTGTTAGACTTTGCCGGGAACATTGCCCGTCATGGTGCCGTAACGAAAATCATTCCCCCCCGAAGAACCGTAAAGGCCGGGAAAAAGTCCCAGGAGCTTGGCGACATGTTCAAGATCTGTCCCAAGTGTCATAAGACCGTCATGAAGCGGGCGCGGGAGTGCGTTCACTGCGGGCATATCTTCAGCGAACTGTCAGATTTGAACGTAAACGAGGACATAATGGAGGGCGTGAATGATTCTGCGGCTGAGACTCAGGAAACACCGCCGGGGTTTACGCGTATGAAGGTGGCTTACTGGTACTGGAAAGTAGTTTACCGGAAGAAAGACAGAATGCCGATGATAAGAGTCGATTTTTACGGAGAAGACAAATTGCAGGGGCCTAAACAGTTATTCTTGTACATCATGGATGAGGACAAATCAATGAAGGAACGCGCATACAGGATGATAAAAAGCCTTCTGCAGGGAGTAAAAATCCCGGAGCTTGAAAAATTTGACAGCGCGAGAATCCTTTACGAGCTTTGCGAAACTGTGAAGAACAATTTCACGCCGCCTTCATGGATTGAGTACAGAATCGAGGACAGGCACGACAGTCATTTTCACTGCATAATACCTAAATGGGGCTGGGACGAGTAAGAAAAATCCCCTTCCCGAAAATCTCAGGAGGGGGATAATTTTATGTCCTTCCGCCGTTCCACATGTCCTCAAGCCTGACTATCGTAAAGCCCCTGCGCTGAAGCTCCCGGATGATTCGCGGCAGTGCCTCTACAGTGTTGGGAGTCCCGGAATGCATGAGGATAATATCACCGTTTCGGACGCTCCCGGCAATTACGTTGTAGATTTCTTCAGGAGGCCGGCCGGTGTAGTCGGCAGTGTTGAGGCTCCACAGTCCCAGCTTCAGATTCATGCGCCTCATAGCGTTAAATATCTCCATGTTGTAATGTCCTCCGGGCGGGCGGAGAAAACGTGTCTTCCTTATGCCGAGATTTTCGAGTACCTCATCGCACCTTTCTGCCTGCCGGACAATGTGCGCCGTGTGATCTTGGTATAACCGCGGGTGAGTGTAGGTATGATTGGCGATTTCGTAGCCCTGATAACTGAGCATGAGTGTAATATTGCTGTAGCGTTCGGCGAATTTTCCCACAAGAAAGAATGTCGCTTTTACGTCAAAACTTGAGAGTACCGCGTCAAGCTCCTGCATTCCCGTTTCACGCGGGCCGTCGTCGAACGTAAGCACTACTTCCCGTATGAATGGATTGCCCTTAGCGATTCCGTATTTTTCGCGCTCGTCAGTCAGAGGCCCCCATTCTATGAATATGAACACAGCAAGAAAGAGAAGCATAATTCTGCGTAACATAACTAATTTCCCCTACGTAATATTTTCGATATGCTGATTATAGCATTAGGGCAAAAAAAATCCCCCTCACCAATCACGGCAAGGGGGGAAAATATTTCCGTATTACTTCCTGAAGGGGGCAAGCAGATCCTCATCCCAGCCAACCGGCCTGAAGAACCCTCCGTATAATTCCGCAAGATGATTCCTCATTGCCTCGCTCTGATACGCCTTCACGACTTTCTCATACGCCGCAAATTTCACGGGGTCAGAAAGGTCAGCGGTACGGGCGGCGATTAAGTTCCAGTACTCTTTCTCGCGTGCCTGGTCAGCAAATACAGCGTCAGAAGCCTTCAGACCGTAATCAAGCGCGTATGTATCATTGATTACCCCCGCCGCAACATCGGGAAGCGCAGAAGGTATCGTGTTGGCGGCAAGCTCCTGAAGCGTGATTTTCTTGCTATAGGACGCTATATCTTCCTTTGTCGGGTTGAACCCTGCGCCTTCTTTCAGCGTGATTAGCCCGGAAGTAGCAAGCACCTTTATCGCCCGGCCTCCGTTTGTCGGGTCATTCGGGATAGCTATCACATCGCCGTCTTTGATTTCGTCAAGCGTCTTGATTTTGATGGAGTAGAGATTCAGAGGAACGACAAATGTATTGGCTATGTTCGTGAGCTTATAGCCCCGGCTCTGAAGCTCGTCCGCAAGATATATCCTGTGCTGGAATCCGTTCAGGTCTATATCTCCGTCATCAAGTGCCCTGTTCGGCGTAACATAGTCCGTGAACTGTATCACCTCAAGATTTATGCCCTCTTTCGCGAGCATTTCTTTGACGGGCTGCCACATCTCATCGTAAACGCTACCGGTAACGCCGAGCCTCACAGTTACGTCAGCAAACGCACTCACCGAAAGCGCAAGCACTAACACAAACGACAGCAGAAATTTTCTTGCCATGATTCTTTACTTCCTTCCGTGAAAATTTACGTGATATTTTACCGCTTAATGTGTATTTTTTCGCGCGAAATATTCTCCGAGCCACTGTACGAGGCTCACTCCCGCCACAAGAACGCCCACAACTACCCACGTTATATCCTGCATGTTTCTGTCATGGCCGTAGCGTATCGCGAAATCCCCTAATCCCCCCGCACCGACTGCCCCGGCCATCGCAGTCAGTCCCAGCAGGCTTATGATTGTTATCGTTATCGCACGGATTATAGGCGCAAGGCTCTCACGGAGATATACCCGGAATATCACCTCAAACGGACTCGATCCCATCGACAATGCCGCCTCAACGAGTCCCTTCTCGGTTTGGGCTAATGCGCTCTCTACCTGCCGTGCGAAAAACGGAGTCGCCCCGAAAACTAGCGGCACAATCACGCCCCGGACATATATCGCCGTTCCCATTATGGCGCGGGACAATGGCATTAACGCCGTAAGCAGAATGATAAACGGAATGGAGCGGAAAAGGTTAATGATTTTGTCGAGTACCTGATATACAGTTCTGCTCTCCATGATTCCGCCGGGCTTTGTTACGGTCAGTATTATCCCAAAAATCAGTCCCAGCACGAAAATTATCGCCCCTGACCATGCCTCCATAAGCAATGTGTCTCCGCAGGCTCTCCAAAATTCCGGCAGGCGTTTCATAAGGTTAGGCAGTAATTCTTGCATCGTTCAGAACCTCCACGCGAATATTTTTGTCAACGTAATACTGAATAGCCCGGTCAATCTTTTCACTTTCACCGCTGAATATTACGACAGTCCCGCCGACCATAGCACCCGCTACAATTTCAACATCAGCAAGAACAATATTAATCTCAATGTCGAACGCCCTCGACGCATACGAGATTAACGGCTCTGAAACGTCAGCATGTACATAAATCAATCTCGCCATGACCTGACCGGGTTTCACTTTCACGATTGGCGAGTCGTCAGCTATGAGGGTCTCAATTTTCGACAGGTTGGACGTTGTGCGGACGAAATTTTTTGTTACGGGGTGCTTAGGGGATGAGAATATCTCGAAAACGTCGCCGGACTCGATTATTTTCCCTGCGTCCATAACTGCGGCTTTCCGGCAGATATTTTTGACGACTTCCATTTCATGAGTGATTACTACGATTGTTAGTCCTAATTTGCGGTTAAGGTCTTTGAGGAGCTGAAGTATTGCGCCTGTTGTCTGAGGGTCAAGTGCGCTCGTTGCCTCATCGCAAAGAAGTATGCCGGGGTCATTGGCGAGTGCTCTTGCGATTGCGACTCTCTGTTTCTGCCCGCCGGATAATTCTGAGGGGTAAGCGTTCTCCTTGTCGGGAATGTCTACGAGGGCGAGAAGCTCCCGGACTTTTGCGCGTATTTCGTCATGCGTCATTCCGCGCAGGGGGTATGCTACATTCTGCAGGACTGTCCGCGAGGGCATAAGGTTAAACTGCTGGAATATCATCCCGATTTTTGTGCGGGCCTTGTAGAGTTCTTTCGGCTTCAGCGTCATCATCTCAATACCGTTAATTTTGACGCTGCCGGAGTCGGGTCGCTCAAGAAGATTTATGCACCGCACAAGCGTTGACTTCCCCGCCCCGGAGAATCCTATTATCCCGTAAATGTCGCCGTCATTAACTGTGAGTGATACGTCATTGACCGCGTGAATGGATTTGTCTTTGTCCGCGTGAAAACTCTTCACTATGTGTTCAAGCTCAATCAATGAATTTTATTCCTCCTGTGAAAATTTTGCAGGGACATTACATAACACAGGCCGCGAAATTCCGCAAGGGTAAGGCGGCGGATATTCAGAAGGGTAGAAACATGGTATTATTTGAATTGTAATCCTACAGGCAAGAAAAAAATTTTTCACATATAACTTTACACAATTATACCATCATTCAAGGAGGTAGTGCCATGATATTCGGCGCGATTGTTGGCGATGTTGTCGGAAGCCCCTACGAGTTCAATAACATAAAGACGAAAAATTTTCCCCTCGTAACAGATGAGTCATTCCTCACTGACGACTCAATAATGACCCTGGCGATTGCCGATGCCCTAATGAAATTCCCGAAAGGAAGCGAGATTGACGGCGCGGAATTTGAGCGGGCTGTTACGGAGTCGATGAGGAGATTCGGCAGGCGTTACCCTCACAGGGGCTACGGCGGAATGTTCCTGAGCTGGCTGGAATCCCCTGACCCTAAGCCCTACAACAGCTGGGGAAACGGCTCGGCCATGAGAGTCTCCCCTGTGGCGTGGTACTTTGATGACCTTCCTACGGTCGAGAAGTTCGCGGAATTGTCAGCCCTTCCGACACACAATCACCCCGAAGGCATAAAGGGAGCGCAGGCTACAGCCTCGGCGGTTTTTCTTGCCCGCACAGGAAAAAGCAAGGACGAAATCAGGAGCTACATATCACTCCGCTATGGCTACAACCTTCAGAGGACCTGCGACGAGATTCGCCCGGTCTACAAATTTGACGGCTCATGTCAGGGGACAGTCCCGGAAGGAATTATAGCCTTCCTTGAGTCCAACAGCTTTGAGGACGCAATCAGGAACGCAATATCACTCGGCGGGGATTCTGACACGTTAGCGGCTGTAACAGGAGCGGTAGCAGAAGCATTCTACGGAGTCCCGGAGGAAATCGAGACTCTGATTCTCCCGCTGCTTGACGATTCCATGAAGTTCGAGCTTGAACGGTGGCGCAAGACTCTTTCAGGTGAGACGGACTCCGGCAAGTCAGACAAAAACGGCGCAACCGACATGATATTTATCCTAGACCGCAGCGGCTCTATGTCCGGGCTTGAGGCTGACACAATCGGCGGCTTCAACTCGATGATTGACAGGCAGAAGAAAGAGTCCGGCAATGCTTTTGTGTCGACAATATTATTCGACCACGTTCAGGAAGTCCTGCATAACCGCGTGAATCTTGCTGACGTTAAGCCAATGACGCGCACAGAATATTTCACGAGGGGAAGCACCGCACTTCTTGACGCTGTAGGCAGGGCGATACGCTACACAGTGAACGCTTACAGGCACATGAAGCCCACAGATGTCCCCGGAAAAACAATATTCGTCATAATCACAGACGGTTACGAGAACGCGAGCCGGGAATATTCGTACAATGATGTGAAGCGGATGATTGAGCATGAGAAAGAAAAATACGGCTGGGAATTTCTGTTCATCGGCGCAAATATCGACGCTGTAGAGGCGGCCTCATCAATCGGGATTTCTGCGGACAGGGCGGTGGATTATGTTGCGGACTCACAGGGGACGGAAGTCGTTTATGACGGAGTAGCCGAGGCGGTTTGCTGCATGTCAATGTGTGAAGAGCCTTCCGAATTTTTGAGCAGAGGAGAATGGCGGGCGAAAATTGATGAGGATTACAGTACGCGCTTTCACGGCGGAAAGAATCACAGGGACAATACCAATACGGATGATGACCCCGAAATTCTGAGCCTCTTTGAGGACGAAACGGACGAGAAATAACAGCTTTCAGCATGTCGGGGATATGTCGCGATATGGGCATGTCCCCCGGAATTTTTCGCGGAATATTTCAGGAAGGGGCGCGTAATATGGTAATGCAGGCAATATTTTTGGCGGCTGTGATTGTGATAATGGTATTCCTTCTCGTGATGATGTGGACGATTTACGGCGGCATGAAGGAATTTCTCCGGGACAATGTGAGGGAAGTAATAATAGCTTCCGGCGAGTGCATAATAGACAGGGTACAGAATCTTCACGGGGCAATGAGTACACATATTAATGCGCTTGAGACAGGGAATATGACTCTCAGGAATGAAATCACGCGGAGGCTTGATGCTCTGTCGAACATAATCGCGGACTCCGGTGGAAAATCAGAAACAGGAGTAAACAGCATAGTGAATGAGCTGAATGATATTATCCCCGCTCTGCGTGATGAGATGAAGAATCTGACTGACACTTTGTCGCAAAACACAGCCTCATTCCAGAAAAGCACAATCAGCAATCTTGAGGCCGAAATCCGCAAATTAATCATGGCTGTGAAATCTTTGTGCGGGGACGTAACAAAGTCAGCAAACGAACAAAGCAAAATCCTTGCGGAAATGGCCGGGACTGTACAGGGCGTAATGAGAGAGGGAGCCGGGAATCTTCAGAGCGAGTTCGGGAAATCCCATGCTGAAATCAGGAACATAATCACGGACTCAGTGAAGAAAATTGATGATGATTACCAGCAGAATATGACGAGAATATTTCAGGCGATGGCGGATAACTTATCGGCGATAATTCAGCAGTTGAAGACAGCGGGCGCGGAAGTAGTTTTACCTGCACCGGCAAACACCGCGGATATTCTCCCAGAATCGCAGAACATAGCCGCAAAACTTGAGGCCGCCGACCCCGCACAGGAAAAACCCAGGAGAGGCAGACCGAGAAAGAATCCCCCTGAAGTAACAGACACCGCAAAGAAAGAGGCCGGGAATAATGCCGCTTGACCCTGAGAAAATTTTTGCTGACTTAACCGCCTTCAGGAAAGAGGTACACGCTCCCGAATGCCATTGTGATTATGACGTTAAGCCCTTCCGTTTCGTGATATACAATCCTGCCGGGAGAGTCTTCCACTTCATGCCATGCCAGTCAATAATAACCGCCAATAACAGCGGGGCAGTCTCAAATTTCCACCGTACCCGTGAAAATCCCGGACTCGCCGTGTGCGGAAACTGCATAAACAAATGGAATAATATGCACCCCGACAAGGCATTGAACGCAAGGACATTCGACATCAATAAATTTTTCGGCGGACTAATGTATGACGCTCACATGTGGGACGGAATAAATTTGCCCTCTGAGTTTGACGGGGACGAATTTTCGCGGGAATGCTTCTTCCTCTACAGACCCGTTAAACTTCCGCATAACGTCTTTCACTTCATGAAGTGCAGCGCGGTGTGTGAAGATGAGAAAATCGGCTGGATTCGTTCGTTCAGCTTCACCGACAGGATTACGGGAAAATTTGAGATGTTCGACGGAAGTTTTCAGGCACTCCGGCCATGTGATAAATGTCTTGCCGAATGGGACGGCGGAAAAGGCTGGCAGGGTTACAGCAGTAAAGATAATGACGGAAAGAAAGCCACACGGGACTCCTTCAGCCTGCGGGAATTTGCGCGTCATTGCGGGAGTCTTGGGACGAAACCGCCGGAACTCTCTGCACTCTATAAGCTCATGGACGACAATTCGGTATGGTTCGGCGCGAAAGTCAGCAATGATTACCCGTCAAACTGGGACAAGATTTCGGCCATGTACAGAATCGCCCATAATTACCGCTGTGAGCAGTGCGGGCTTGACATGCGCGGACATCCTGATTTGGCGGTCGTCCATCACGTGAACGGCTCACACCCCGATGTAGCCCCGGAAAATATGCGGGTTCTCTGCCAATGGTGCCACTCAAAGCAGCCTCATCACGAAAGAAGCGTGAAGATTGACCGCTATACGTATAACCTTGTCCGGAAATTATCCCGCGAGCAGGGCATAAAGATGTCATAAAAATTGGACGGCCTCCCAAATTCTGAGAGTGCCGCCCGTTATAGCCGTGATGTTTTTTGCTGACGTTTAGCCGATTTCAGCGATTAATTTCTCGACAGCCTCGTGCGCGTCCGCCGGAAGTTTGTCGATTCCGCCCCTCTCAGTATCACGCGACTTGATGAAGCGCAGTCTGTCCTCAAATCTCTTCTTGAGCTGAGTCCTGTACTCCTCATTCTTGAGGTCTGCGACAAATCCGGGGATCTCCATCGTCTTTATGCCCGTGAGATTCCCGAAAGGCACCCAGTTAGCTTTGCCCTCAACAATGCGCTCAATAATCATGAGCGTGTTCTCTTTGCCCACAGCCTTGCCCATGAAGTTGCCGGTGTTCAGAATGTAGCAGTCAACGCCGTCTGAAATGAGCTGCTTGAATCTCTCGTAGTCCATCCCAAGAGGATACGTCCTGAACGGGTTGGCGTAAGGCTCGCACACAAGCGCGTCCGGGTCAACGCCGGGTGCTAAGTTCTCCGCGCTGGTTCTCTTTGTGGCAAGCGTTGCGCCGAGAACGGAAGCCAGTGAAGGCCCTTCAAGTTTCAGCACGGGCGGGAGTGTCGGGTCTCTCATGAGCCAGAATATAGCGTTGAGAGGCTCGTCAATTCTGTCGACTCTGTTCGGCGACCATAAGCGGGACTTTATTGCGCGCCCGTTTCCGTTGCGGATGTCTTCTGTTACGGCGATAAGTTTACCGTCCTTTGTCCTTACGCACCCGCAATTCTGAAGCGTCAGCACAAACTTGTTGTCCGGGCAGCCTATCGGGTAATCTGCTACCTTGTCGAAATATGTCGGCTCAAGTGCGATGGCGTACTTGTCTTTCACGTTCACGACAAAGGCATCATCATGGAGAACCATTACATCATATTTTCCGTCATGCTTTGCGTGAGTGATTGTTGACTTTCCTGACCCTGAGAGTCCGAAAGCCGCGACAACAAATTTCTTCCCGCTTCCGTCCTTCAGCGTGTAGCGTTTGAGTCCGCCGTGGCATGACGCATAGCCGTTGCGGGCGGCGATTCCCCAGGCAAGAGTCAGAGTACCCTTCTTGAGTTCGCCGAAATATCTCAGGCCAAGAACAATGGCGCAGTTCTCTTCAGGCGAGAAGAAAGCAATTCCGAGCGGGAACTGTTCTGCGAGTTTTGCGTCTCCGTGCGGCCAGTCAGGGTCAGCCACAAAGAATATATCCCCGTCATGATCTGAAATTCTGCGGGAAGCCTCGTAGCGCGGTTTATATGCCTCGTTTGCGTACTGGAAGTTAATCATCCAGTTGTAGAGGTTATTCTCGTAGCCTTCAGGGAGGACGATATGAGCCATCGTCATGAAGTCTTCATCGAGTCCCACATATGCATCAGCTTGGTAAAGTTTCCTGTAGCGCATATTGAACACTGCCTCGCGGATAATCTTGCAGTATTTCGCGACATCAACATCAGGATAGCCGACAATCCTGCGGGCCGCGGCTGTGCGTCCGAAGATTCCGCCGTCGTTGAACAGGAGAACGTTTGCGTCCTGTGGGAGTCCCTGCGCCTCAGGCATGAAGACGGGCATCCCGGTAAGCTCGATTGTGCCGGGGGAGTTTTTCGCGAGATTGTACGCCTCGTGAAGGTCTGAAACGTGATGAACGTTGTTGCCGTAGAATAATGTCTCAATAGTTGTGCGGGGCTGTGCGTGATAAACTTTCTTGAAATTTTCGGGATCATAGTATCCGATTGTTGACATGAAAAATTTTTGCTCCTTCCTTGAAATTTATGGGATATGCGCGGTAATTATAGCACCCGCAAAACAACATTGCGCTGTGATTATAGCGGTGAAAGTGTGATATATTGTTGCAGAATTTCACCTCAAGGAGAAAAATACATGCGGAGAATAAAATTACCCCTTGCAATAATAATATTAACGCTCATGATTCCGGGCGTGTCATACGCGGCTTCATGGATTAATTTCCCGACAAGCTGGGACATCGGGCAGGCGTTCGCAATTTCAATCACCTCAACGGCGGAATACACACAGCCTACAGTAACATGGATGAACAGAAGCATATCCCTCAACATAGAGTCAGGCGGTGCCGGGAAAATATCATACGGGCTTTTAGGCTCAGACGTTCGGAGCGTGAAGCCGGGAAGGTATAAGATATTGTTCGAGTTCATACAGGCCGGGAAAAAGTACAAAGCCTCCGGGAACATACAGCTGCGCGCAAGACAGTACCCGAAAGAAGAATTGCGGGTGAGTCCGAAAATGGTAAACCCTCCCAAGAAAGAATTATCCCGTATACAGAATGAGTCGAAATTAATCGGAGCTGCCCTGCGGACAATGACGACCCCGCGAAAATGGTCGACTCCTCCTCAGCCCCCGCTGTCGTCAATCACACTGACAAGCAATTACGGCAAGCAGAGAATCTACAACGGCCAGCCCCGCGCAGGCCATAACGGCGCAGACCTAAGAGCCGTAACAGGGACGGATGTCCGCGCACCTTTCGCCGGTACTGTAGTCCTTGCCGGGCATCACTATTACGCCGGGGGAAGCACGTATATAGACTCAGGCAACGGGGTAATAACAGCGTTCTTCCACCTGAGCAAAATACTCGTGAAGAAGGGCGACAAAGTAGCAAAAGGCCAGGTAGTCGCAAAATCCGGGGCAACAGGGCGCGTAACAGGGCCTCATCTGCATTACAGTCTTATACTCGGCGGGCAGTTCGTTGACCCTATACCGCTGTTATCCACGAGTATCACGAAAATGTTGAAGCACGGCAATATTCAGCAGGTGAATTAAACATGAGGAATATTTACGGGCTTATACTCAGCGGGGGAAGCGGTACAAGGCTGTGGCCTCTGTCGCGTGAGAATTTCCCGAAACAGTTTATCAGACTCTACGGGGACAAAACATTATTGCAGGCTACATTATTGCGTATGGTGAACATGATTCCGCTTGAGGCTCTGCGGGTAATATCGGGGTCAAAATGGCATGACCTGATTATGTCCCAGGCGGGCGAAACTTTCGGGGCTGACAATCTCCCGGACAATTTCATCACTGAGGAGCCTTGCGCGAGGGGAACAGCTCCGGCGATACTGCTTGCGGCTGAAGAATTGCTGAGTCACGGCGCGGGCGCGGACGATGTTATGATTATCGTACCCAGCGATGCATACATACGTAACACAAAGGCATTCACGGACTCACTGAAGGCGGGAGTCATGGCCGCTGATGATGGGTATATTGCCACGCTGGGAATCGCTCCTGTACGGCCTGAGACGGGATTCGGGTACATCATGCAGGGAAACGAGATCGCAAGGGGATATTACGAGGCTGAAGCGTTCGTGGAGAAGCCTGACTTTTTGACGGCGCAGAAATATATTGCTGACGGAAATTATTTGTGGAACGGCGGAATATTTATCTTCACGCCTAAAAGTTTGTACCGCGAACTTGAACGCGCTGACCCGGAATTACACGCCGCGGCCATGAAAGGAAACTTGCGGGAAAATTTCGAGTCCCTGAAAAATATATCGTTCGACAATTCAGTGATGGAGAAGGCAGAAAGAGTCGCCGTTGTCCCTCTTGTCAATTCGGGATGGTCTGACGTAGGCTCATGGGACGCGCTTCATGATGACGTAATGCAGTCTGACGAACGCCGCAACGTAATCACCGGGAACGCGCTAATTCTTGAGGGGAATAACTGTTTTGTTCATTCGCGGGAAAAATTAACGGTGCTGAATATGGTGAATGATTTGATTGTTGTTGACACTCCTGACGCATTATTCATCACTAGGCGGGGAGCGTCGCAGGAAGTCCGAAAGGCCGTCAAATTTCTGAAGGATAACGGAATGGGCGGTATGTGCTAAAATTTTCACACTCCAAATTTTATTACGGAAGGGGATATTGTCCCAATGAAGAAAAATATCTTTCCATTTGCTTTGGTGATGCTCCTGATATTTTCGGGAATGTCATACGGTGCTAACCTGTCCGCCCTCAAGAAGAAAGCCGAGAAGGGCGACACAAAAGCGCAGGTTGAATTAGGTCTCATGTACCATGAAGGCCGTGGAGTCAAAAAGGACTTCAACGAGGCCGCAAAATGGTGGCAGAAAGCCGCGGAGAAAAACGATCCTTCAGCGCAGAGCCATCTAGGGACAATATATCTGCTTGGCGAGGGCGTGAGGAAGGATTATCACAAGGCACTCGACTATTTCAACAAGTCAGCGGCTAAGGGAAATTCGGAGGCTCAATACAATTTGGGCGTGATGTATTTCAACGGGCTTGGAGTAAAACGGGACTTCAAATCTGCTGTGAACTGGTACACGAAATCAGCGAATGCCGGAAATATTGCGGCTCAAAATTCACTCGGTGCAATGTACTGGCTTGGGCAGGGAGTCAGCAAAAATCCCAAAGAGGCGGCTAAATGGTGGGCAATGGCCTCGAAAGCCGGGGACGCAAGCGCACAGTACAATCTCGGAGTAATGTACGAGAAAGGGCAGGGCGTGAAGAAAGACCCGGCGCAGGCAGTCAAGCTCTACCAGCAGTCAGCGGAAAAAGGCTACGCATTGGCGCAAAACAGTTTAGGCGTGGCATTTGAGAGGGGAATCGGTGTCATTGCCGACATAGCGATAGCGAAAATGTGGTACGACAGGGCGAAATCATCGGGCTATAGGCGGGTATACTATGATTTTGACGTTGTTGTGTGCCCGGTGTACAGCAGGCCGCTTCTTTACGTGGAAATTGATACGGCCGGTTACTGGTACTGCGGGGGATATTACGATGGCGGGTGCGTGTATTACGGCTATGATGCTCCGGGTGGCTATATCGGCGGAGGGGACTGGGTTTATTACACGGACGATTACAACACGACAGTGATTAACGAGGTCAACAACAACACGTATATTGACATGTCGGACAACTCCACGTATATCGACAACTCGGACAACAGCGTGAATATCGACAACTCCGAGACTAATGTTAATGTCGATAATTCCGAGACGAATACGAACGTGGACAGCTCCGAGACGAATATGAACGTGGACAGCTCCGAGACGAATACGAACGTGGATAGCTCAGAGACGAATACGAACGTGGACAGCTCCGAGACAAATACGAATGTCGACAGCAATACGGACAACAGCACGACAAACAATGACGACTCGCAGGGCGGCGGCTCATTTGGCGACAAGGACGATTCAAATCCCAGTGAACCCGCTGAACCTGAGCCGGAGCCGGAATCCGAACAGGAGCCGGAATCCGAACAGGAGCCGGAACCCGAACCCGAACAGGAGCCGGAACCCGAACCAGAGCCTGAACCAGAGCCTGAACCTGATGACTCCGGCGGGGACTCAGGAGGGGACGAGCCTGTAATTATTCCTGACGAATAGCGCGGAAAATTTGCGGGTTTGACAAAATTTTAATCGGAGTGTATTTTATGCGGTATCATTGAAAGCCGGAGTGGCGGAATGGTAGACGCAGCGGACTCAAAATCCGCCGGGGGCAACTCTGTGGGAGTTCGAGTCTCCCCTCCGGCACCATCACAAAAACATTCAGGGGAGATATTATGCCGAACAAGAAATCCGCAGAAAGGCGCGTAAGAATTTCCGAGCGCAACAGACTGTATAATAAGTACTGGACATCAAGATGCAAGACCGCCGTAAAACGTGTGCTTGAGGCCGTAGAATCAGGCGACAAAGAGTCAGCCGCAAAGACATTCGACACTGCACAGAGCGTAATAGACAAAGCAGTCGTGAAGGGCGTAATGCACCGAAACACAGCCGCAAGACGCAAAGCACTCATGTCGCGCCGAATGAAGGCAATGAACGCATAACTCACTCACGAAATCACAAAAGCCCCCCGGAGAAATTCCGAGGGGTTATTTTTGTCCCGTCATCTGTTCCTCCGCCCATTGATAGATAGACTCAAGCGCGGGAATCAATGACCTTCCCCGGTCTGAAAGGCTGTATTCCACTGTCGGCGGAATCGTCTCGTACTGCTTACGGCAAATCAGCCCGTCCGCTTCAAGCTCACGCAGGCATTTCGTCAGCATTGTCGCAGTTATCCCGACTACTTTCCGTTCAAGCTCCTTGTAGCGCAGTGTCTGATTGTCCGCGTCAGAGATGTACCACAGGATCGGCAGCTTCCATTTCTGTCCGATTATCCTCATCGCGTAAAGTATAGGGCATTCCGTCCCGTAAATATTCTCATCAGCAGGAAGATTCATATCCATTCAGCAACACTCCCAATGCTACAGATTTCAATACCGGCAAAGAAAATTCTTCATACTTCATAAATTTTTGCGGGTAATTATAATGTCGCGCTGAAAATTTCACAAACAGGAGTCAATCTCAATGGGCAGAAAAATTTTTGAGGCGGTAAATCTTCACAACCTCACAATGAAAAACAGACTCATACGTTCGGCGACATGGGAAGGAATTGCGGCGTTTGACGGCTCAATAACGGATGAGGCTTACGGGATTTACAGTGAGCTTTCGCGGGGCGGAGTCGGTGCGGTCATTGTCGGGTTCACGGATGTTTCGCAGGATGACTATTACATTCACGGCGCAATGAGACTCTCACGGGACGAGCTTATACTGCAGTACAGGAAACTCACCGACATAATACACGCTGAGGGCTGCCCGGTGATAATACAGCTTGCTTTAGGGGCATTTTACCGAAAACTTCCGAACGGACTCACACAGCAGGCAGAGCCGGACAATATGACAGAGGACGAAATACAGCAGGTCATCGGAATGTTCATTCAGTCAGCAAAAAGAGCAGAGGCAGCAAATTTTGACGGAGTACAGATTCACGCGGCGCATTTCTTTTTCCTCAGCCGATTCATTAGTCCGAGAGTCAATCATAGGAGCGACATTTACGGCGGGGACAATGTGAAACGTTCGCGCATTCTCATGGAAATTTTGAGCGGGATAAAATCAGAGTGTCCGAATCTGCATGTTACAGTCAAAATAAACTCAAGCGACTTCATACGGGGTGGCCTCACTGAATCCGACAGCCTCGAAATTTGCGGACTTCTTGCGGACAACGGCATAGACTCTATTGAGGTCAGCGGCAACGGAACTTCAGCAGAAGGAATCAGAGCGGGAGTCAATGAGGCGTACTTTCTCGACTTTGCGGCCAGACTCGCGGAGAATGTCAATGTTCCTGTTATACTTGTCGGAGGACTCAGAAGCCTTCAGACTATGCAGACGATTTTAGACACGACAAAAATTGAGCTGCTCTCACTCTCACGGCCTCTGCTGAGAGAGCCTGACCTGCCCGAAAAATTCCGCTCCGGGGAAAGCTCCGAGTCCCTGTGCGTTTCCTGCAATGCCTGCTACAGCTCACACGCTCACAGGTGCGTATACAGATGAGCGCGTACCGTCTTGAAGTTCCGACTGAACGGGGGAGCGTCCTGAACGGGGTACTGTTCCGAAATGATGACGTGAAAGCCAACACCGTTATGATTGCGATTACTGGTATACACGGCAACTTCTATTCTAATCCGTTCTATTACGATTTCGGGGAGACTCTTAACGCCGCGGGGATTGATTTCATTTACGCGCAGACTAATGACGCATTCAACCGCATAGAGACATTCAACGCAAAAACACATCAGCCCGAAATTATCGGCTCATTCAACGAGAGATTCTCATACACGGACGAGGACATAGACGCATATTTGAATCTCGCGCATGATGAAGGCTACGGGAAAATTATTCTTGCGGGTCATTCGTTAGGAGCGAACAAGGTCATATATTATCTCTCACGCCATCACGACACGGAAAAAGTATCACGATTCCTTCTGCTTAGTCCGGCGAATATTGAGTGGCTGACGAATGATGTTACGGAGCGTGAAAAAAATATTGTGCGGGAAATGCACGAGACCGGGCGCGGAGGGGACATGCTTCCGTTTCAGCTAATGGGATGGGTTCCCTGCATTGCTGACACGGCTTTTGACTGGCTGTTTTCTGACACGCTGAATAATGTACATGTTGAGCCGGAAAAAGATTTCTCGCAGGTTTCGCGAATCACTCACGCGGGAGGGCTGTTGATTGGGACATTTGACCGCTTCACTTACGGAGACCCCGCCGGCTTCCTCACGAACATAAATAATCATATGCCGTCAGCAAAAGACAACAGGCTGATATTCATTGAGGGCACCGGGCATACGTACCAGCGAAAAGAGAAGGAGACAGCAGAGAGGATACTAGAATTTCTGAAGGGGTAACAAAAAAAGCCTCCCCCGAAAAAAGGAGAGGCAATTTTTTCCCCTTTTTCCCCGATGACTATTCCGCAGACTTTTTCACAGCACTGTCAAAGAGGGACTCAACATCTGCTGACGGTTTCGGAGTGATTAGCGCGACAATTACCGCAACAATTAATCCCGCGAAAAATCCCGGTATTATCTCGTAGACTCCAGTGTCGGCCATGTACGTAAGCCAGGCAATGTCTACTACAGCTCCCGTGAAAATTCCGCAGGCAGCTCCCGCAAACGTGAAACGCTTCCAGTAAAGACTAAGCATTATCGCAGGGCCGAACGCAGCACCGAATACGCCCCAGGCATTTGAGACAAGCGACATTATAGAGCCGGCATTAGGGCTTGAAGCTATCATCAGTGCCGCAACAGCTATCAGCAATACTACAATGCGCCCCGCCCAGAGCATTTCACGGTTTCCGGCCTTGTCCCCGCGAATCACAGGGCGGTATACGTCTGACGCAAACGCAGAGGCCGCCGCCAGTAGCTGACTGTCCGCAGTACTCATCGCCGCCGCAAGAACAGCAGACAGCAATACGCCTGAAATTACCGACGGGAAAATTCGCCGCGTCATCACGACAAACACAAGCGAGTTATTATTCACGGCCTCGTCGAATCCGATAAACATACGCCCGATTACACCGACAAGCCCCGCAAAAATTAGTATTAGCACCGTCCATGTGATTCCGATTTTCGCCGACTTCCGCAATTCTTTTTGTGAATTTATCGACATGAAGCGGATGATGATGTGAGGCATTCCGAAATAGCCCAGCCCCCAGCCGAGTCCTGATACTATGTCCTGCCACGATGAAAATACATTCCAGTAATTAGGCGTGTCAATTTTCGCAGAGGCTCCCGCTTCAAGCATTGCCGCCGCCGCTATGGGTACTATGAACATCGCGCACAAAACTAACATCCCCTGAAAGAAATCCGTCCATGATACCGCGCTGAACCCGCCTAGGAATGTATAGCTGATTACGATTATCGCCGCGAGGTACATTGCTATTGTCGTGTCGAGTCCCGTTACGGTGTTGAAGAGAGTCCCGCACGCCTTTATGCTTGAGGCCGCGTAAATCGTATAGGCCACAAGGAAGACCGCCGCCGAGATTATCTGCAGGGCTTTCGATTCCGACATGAAGCGGTTTGTGAGGTACTGAGGGACGGTTATTGCATCGTTAGCCTCGATTGAGAATGTACGCAGGCGGGGGGCTTCATATATCCAGCTCAGTGAATAGCCAACAGCGAGTCCGACAGCTATCCACACCTGTCCGAGTCCAAGCGCGTATATTGATGTCGGAAGTCCCATGAGAACCCACGCGCTCATGTCTGACGCTCCTGCTGACAGTGCCGCGACCCAAGGGCCCATCTTCCTGTCGCCTAAGAAATATCCCTTCTCTGTCTGGTGCTTGTCCCTGAAGAAAAACCATATCCCTATCGACAGCATGAATACCAAGTAAATTATGAATACGCTGACTTCCTGAATGTTCATTCCCTGAGTGTTCAAATAAACATCTCCAATCGTCAAAAAATTCAATGAAGTATATCATAACTTAAAGTGCCATAAAATTTTTACGGTTTCTGCTATCATCAAAATACCGCGTGGATTCCCCTTGCTTTAGCTATGTGGAGGAAACGAGCTAACTTATTTTACTTTTTCCCTTTTGTTTCTTAAAATACAAATATATTAACAAATGGGCGTTCTGTAACAGGAACGGATAAATACACAACGGTCTTAGAGCCGTTCCGGGCTGGCATGTCGCCCTTGCGATTTCCGCATAAAAATTGCCCAAACATAAGGCGGGGGAGTAAGTCGTAAAAAGTAAGCGGATAGGCTTTAGGGTCTTACCGTATAGAGGCGAGTAAGCACGCCCCAGTGAATAAGGGTATTCTGAAGCGGTAACAAGCGTGTTCAGACATTAGTCCGTGTACCATACTTCGCTGAAAGCCTCCGGCTTTAGCTGTGAGGTGGCTTACGAAAGTTCTGCGCTACATTGAGGGAAATTACAGGAGCGGGACTCTCAACGAGATTGCAGGGGCTTCTCCACTACAACAACACGACACTCTCGCGCCTCATACGCAAAAAGACCGGGCGCAACTTC
Organism: Synergistaceae bacterium; assembly: GCA_017540085.1. NCBI lineage: Bacteria > Thermotogati > Synergistota > Synergistia > Synergistales > Synergistaceae > Synergistaceae bacterium. The sequence continues at coordinate 51,317 of JAFYBQ010000016.1, forward strand.
ACCGGGCTTTTGCAGGAAAGGCGGCTATCCCAAGCGGCATGGTTTCTCCTGAACACGGACGAAAGAGTCGATGATATTGCGTACCTTGTCGGCTATGAGAACATGACTCACTTCCACAGAATTTTCACCGAGTGTTACGGGAAGAGTCCCAAGCACTACAGGGACGGCAAATGATGATACTTTTTGCGTGAAAATGCGCTTTGAATTTCCCGGTCTCATGTCGGATAATTAGCACACCCAGAAAAAATTTCACAACATAACAAAATATTACCGCGAGGAGTCATTATCCATGAAATATTATCTCGCTGTTGATATAGGTGCGTCATCAGGCCGTCATTTACTCGGCTGGAATGAAAGCGGGAAAATCCTCACAAAGGAAGTATACCGCTTCCCGAACGGCATGAAGGAGTCCGGCGGCCATCTCACATGGGACATTGAGTCGCTCGTCTCACACGTCAAGCGCGGAATCGATGAGGCCCTCAAAATTTCGCCCGACATCGTGAGCCTCTCTATCGATACATGGGGAGTCGATTACGTTCTCATGAAGGGAGACTCGGAAGTCCTGCCCTGCTACGCTTACCGTGATTTGAGGACGATTGAGCCGATCGAGAAAGTACACAAGCTGATACCGTTTGAGGAATTATATTCGCGGACTGGGATTCAGCTTCAGACGTTCAACACGATATACCAGATCTACGCGGACAAACTTGCGGGAAGGCTTGAGGGTGTTACGGATTTCCTTCTTATGCCTGAGTACCTGCTGTACAAATTGTGCGGGGTAAAGTCCCACGAGTATACGAACGCTACGACAGGCGGAATGGTAAACGCTCAGACATAGCAATATGACCAGGAAATTATTGCGCGTCTCGGACTCCCGTCAAACCTCTTCAAGTTCCTCCAGAATCCCGGCACAAAACTGGGAGCGTACAAGGGGATTCAGTGTGTATTGTGCGCGACTCATGACACAGCCAGCGCGGTCGAGGGAATCCCTATGGAGGGCAGCGAGATTTATATCTCTTCAGGAACGTGGAGCCTCCTAGGTGTAAAGATGCCTCACGCCGTAACATCAATGCATAGTATGTCGTCAAATTTCACGAACGAGGGCGGAGTCGGCTATATCCGTTATCTGCGTAACATCATGGGAATGTGGCTCGTGAACCGCCTGCGGGATGAGCTTTGCCCGGAAAAAGATTTCGGCGAAATAGTCCGGGAGGCTGAAGCGGATTCGTTTGATGAGACTGTAGACGCTAACGACAATATGTTTCTGTCCCCTGACAGCATGAAGGACGCTTTTGACTCTAATCTCAGGCACAAGCCCGCGAATGTTGCAGGCTACTTCAGGTGCGCTTACCGCTCGTTAGCCAACACTTACCGGGACACGGTGAACGAACTCGAAAACATCACAGGCAGGAAATATCACAGTATATACATTGTCGGGGGCGGGGCGAAAAATTCATACCTCAACCGCTTAACCGAAATCGCAACAGGAAAGAAAGTTATTGCCCTTCCGATAGAGGCTACATCACTGGGCAATCTCAAAATACAAATGGAGGCGGTATAGTTGAGCTATTCAGAAGCAAAGAAAAAATATTCAGCTCTCGGCGTTGACACGGACGCGGCAATCTCAAAGCTGAAGTCCGTACCTGTCTCGTTACACTGCTGGCAGGGCGATGACGTACGCGGATTCGACACAGACCCAAGCAAGCCCCTCACAGGCGGTATACAGACAACGGGAAATTATCCCGGGCGCGCAAGGACTCCTGACGAATTAATGTCAGATCTTGACGAGGTAATGAGCCTCATACCCGGTACGCCGAAAATGAATCTTCACGCAAGCTACGCGATTTTTGACGGCTCGGAATGGGCAGACCGCGACAAATTAGAGCCGAAACATTTTGCGAAATGGGCGGCATTCTGCAAGGAGCGCGGACTCGGCTGCGACTTCAACCCTACATTCTTTTCACACCCGAAATGCGACCCTCTAACGCTCTCTTCACCGAATGATGACACTCGAAAATTCTGGATAGATCACGGGAAGGCCAGCATACGAATCAGCGCATATCTTGCGGAGGAACTCGGACAAACCTGCGTCATGAACATTTGGACGGGCGACGGCTTCAAGGACATTCCCGCCGACAGAATCGGCCCGCGCAAAAGATACCGCGAGTCAATCGACGCAATATTCACAGAGCCTTACGACTTCAGCAAAGTGAAACCCTGCGTAGAAAGCAAAGTTTTCGGAATCGGAGTCGAGGCTTACACGGTAGGAAGCGCGGAATTTGCATTGAGTTACGCCGCTCTGAACATGGGCAAATGTATTCCCCTCATGGACAACGGACACTATCACCCGACAGAAGTTGTGAGCGACAAGATTCCCGCTCTTCTTGCGTTCTTCCCGGAGATTGCACTTCATGTTACGCGCCCGGTGAGATGGGACTCAGATCACGTTGTACTGTTCGATGATGAAATGAAAGAGATTGCCCGCGAAATAGTCAGGTGCGGAGGTCTTGAAGGCCGTGTGCATATTGCGCTTGATTACTTTGATGCTTCAATCAACCGTATTGCGGCGTGGACAATGGGCTACAGGAACGCGCAGAAGGCGTTATTGTTCGCACTGTTGCAGCCCGTCGAATCGTTGAAGGCCATGCAGGACAAAGGCGAGTTCAGCAAATTGCTTGTGTGTCAGGAGGAGCTGAAGACTCTACCGTTCGGCGATGTCTGGGATGAATACTGCGGTGTTTGCGGTAAGCCCCTAGACGGCGAATGGTTCCCGAAAGTCGAGAAGTACGAAGCTGACGTACTCAGCAAGAGAGGATAGCCGGCCATGAAGGACATAATGACAGCACCTTTCCTTGTCGAAATGATTCGGACATGCACGAACATGTACAATCACGGCTGGGACGAGCGCAACGGCGGTAATATCTCCCTCATGCTTGACGAGTCAGAAGTCGCAGAATACGGAGATGTGAAGAGAGTCTTACGGACAATCCCGACAGGATTCCGCGCTCCCTCGCTTGAAGGCAAGTACTTTCTTGTTACTGGGACGGGAAAATACTTCAAGAATGTGCAGTATGAACCCGCTGTGAATCTGGGACTCGTGAAAATTGCTGACGGGGGAGAGAATGCGCAATTGTTATGGGGCTTCACTGACGGTGGAAAATTTACGAGCGAATTTCCCGCGCACATGATGAGCCACGCGACACGACTCGCCGTCAACCCCTCGAACAGAGTCATAATGCACTGCCACCCGACAAACCTTCTCGCGATGACCTACGTACACACGCTTGACGAGAAAGCATTTACGCGGACACTCTGGCAGATGTGCACGGAATGTATTGTAGTTTTCCCGGACGGCGTGAACGTTCTGCCGTGGATGCTCTGCGGGACGAACGAAATCGGCGAGGCTACAGCGGAGAAAATGAAGACAGCCCGGCTCGTTGTGTGGGCGCAGCATGGGCTTTACGGAGCGGGTGAAAATCTTGATGAGGCGTTCGGACTCATTGAGACGGCGGAGAAAGGCGCGGAGATTTACATGAAGATAGCGCACCTTCCCCTAGTCAACACTATCACAGATGAGCAAATGCACCTGTTAGAGGGAAGATTCAGCGTAAAAGCCCGTGAAGGGTATTTAGCATAGGGAAATAATCCATCTGTGTCCCTTTCGTCAGCAAGCTAATACCTTCCCTTACGCAGGAGTACGACCCCTCCGACCCCTCCGGCCTACGGCCACCTCCCCTTACGCAGGGGAGGCAAGAAGCTCGGCGAGTCTCTCGTCCCCCCTGGCAAGGGGGGATACAGGGGGGTAGCCCTGGCAAGGGGGGAGGGAGCGCAAGCGGAAGTGGGGTGAACCTGCCAAGGAGGAAACAGAGGGGTAAAGAGAAATAAAGAGTAAATCATTAAGGAGGAATTATTGTAATGGCAAGCCGTATAGTACTTAACAACATATCGTATCACGGAAAAGGCGCAATCGAGAACATTCCCGCAGACCTCAAAGCACGCGGAAAAAAGAAAGTATTTGTCTGCACAGACGCAAGCCTCGTGAAGTTCGGGGTCAGCAAGAAAGTAACAGACCTCCTCGACAAAGCCGGAATAGCCTACGAGGTTTACAGCGACATCAAGCCGAATCCGACAATCGAGAACGTTCAGAACGGAGTCGCGGCCTTCAAGAAAGCACAGGCCGACTCAATCGTCGCAATCGGCGGAGGCTCGGCAATGGACACAGCGAAAGCCGTCGGAATCATCATCAACAATCCCGAATTTGCTGACGTGAGAAGCCTTGAGGGAGTCGCCCCGACAAAAACGCACGCAGTCTTCACAATCGCAGTTCCCACAACAGCAGGTACAGCGGCGGAAGTAACAATCAACTACGTTATTACAGACGTTGAGAAGAAGCGCAAATTTGTCTGTGTCGACACAAACGACATTCCTGAAATCGCAGTTGTTGACCCCGATATGATGTCATCAATGCCCAAAGGACTCACAGCCTCCACAGGTATGGACGCGCTGACTCATGCCATCGAGGGCTATATCACTAAGGGACACTGCGAAATCTCCGACATGTTCCACCTGAAAGCCATTGAGCTTATCTCGCACAGTCTGCGCGGTGCAGTCGCCGGGACTCCTGAAGGCCGCGAGGGTATGGCACTCGGACAGTACATCGCCGGAATGGGATTCTCGAACGTAGGACTCGGAATCGTTCACAGCATGGCGCACGGACTCTCAGCACTTTACGACACACCGCACGGAGTCGCCTGCGCAATCAGGGTCTGTCAAGTAAACTGTGTATGAGATTTTCTATGCCACTTTCGGAAAACGATCCGCGTATCTCACATAGAAGTGGCTTAACGCTTTTGACCAGTTGCTTATCGGCATTGTCCACTTGCGAGACGCATTCGACACCGC
>JAFYBQ010000017.1 GCA_017540085.1 Synergistaceae bacterium
CAGGTACTCACAGAATTGAACAACAGAGGAGTAAAAGACGTATTTGTGTTCTGCGTGGACGGCCTAACAGGATTTCCAGATGCGATAAAAGGGGTGTTCCCCAAATCGGATATTCAGCTGTGTATAGTTCATCTTGTTCGGAGCAGCTTGAAATACGTATCGTATAAATACCGCAAGGAATTAGCGCGAGATTTGAAGGAAATCTACCATGCCGGGACGTTGGAGGGCGCAGAAGCAGCCTTGCTCAGACTGGGCGAAAAGTGGAACGAGAAGTCGCCAGCAATCTACTCGCTTTGGGAACGTAACTGGGAGAACATAATAACAATCTTCACGTACCCGGCGGAGATAAGACGAGTGATATATACGACCAACACGATCGAGTCGCTCAACGGAGTAATAAGAAGCCGCATGAAAACGAAACGGATACTAGGGAGCGATGAGAGTGCGGTGAAACTGGTATGGATAGCGGTATCAAAAGCATCCCAGAAGTGGACAATGCCGATAAGCAACTGGTCAAAAGCATTAAGTCACTTCTATGTGAGATACGCAGACCGTTTCCCGAAAGTGTCATAGAAAAATCTCATACACAGTTTACTTGACAGACCCGAAAATTATCGTGAAGCGCAAAAAATTCCCCCGCCTTCTTTTAGACGAGGGATTAATTTATCTCGTTATCGCGTCTCTTGCCTCCCGCGCCTTCTGCATGATCTCTTCACGGTCAAGCGTGGGATATTCTCCGTTCCTGTACAGCCATTTCCCGTTTACCATTGTCCCGGCAACGTCCGCAGAGCTTCCCGCATACACCAAGTACGCCGCTAAATTCTCCTCGTTCACTCCGATATAGTGCGGTCTGTCGAGATTCACAAGCACTAAATCAGCGTACCAGCCCTCGCGGATCATTCCTTTCTGCGAGAAGCCGTAAGCCCTCGCACCCTCGTACGTTGCCATCCTCAGAGCCTCAAGAGCCGTAACGCATACGGGATTCATTTCTACGCCCTTGTGGAGAAGTGCCGCCGTCCTCATTTCATTCCACATGTCAAGCTGATTGTTGCTCGACGCTCCGTCAGTCCCAAGCGCAACAGGGAATCCCCGCTCAAGCCATGAGGGTAACGGCATAATCCCGCTGCCTAACTTGAGGTTGCTGCAAGGGCAATGAAGCAGCGTAACATTTCCGGGAAGCTCTGATTTAGTATCAAGGTATACGGCATGTGCCAGCGTCAAATACGGTACATCGAGCAATCCCGAATCGCTAAGATATTTCACGGGATCAACGCCTAAATTATCGCGCTCGCCTTTCGTTTCGAGGAAGTGAAAATGTACGCCGAGTCCGTGAGACTTCGCTGCCTCCGAAATTTTCCTCATGGCCTCAATAGGGACTGTGTACGGGGCATGGGGGCCTATCTGTATCGTGATGAGTCCTTCCCTGCCGTGATACTTTTCCGCAAGGTCAATATTATTCTGCAACGAACGCTCAATTTTTCCCGGTTCGCCCGCCGTTAATCCCCTGCAAAGTGCCGCCTTCATTCCCGCGCCTAATACAGCCTCCGCGACTCTCTCCATCTCGAAATACATATCAGCAAAGCACGTTGTCCCGGTCGCTAACATCTCAAGCATGGCCGACAGCGTTCCCCAGTAGATATAGTCCGGCGTTAATTTCGCCTCAACAGGCCAGATTTTATTTTGCAGCCACTCCATTAACGGAGCTTCCTCGCCGAGGCCCCGCAGTAACGTCATGGCCGCGTGTGTGTGTGCGTTTACGAATCCGGGAATGACCGCCATTTTTCCGCGCCCTGAGACTATTTTGTCTGCTGACGGGGGAGTCTTCCCTGCGTCAATTATTTCTGCGATTCTTCCTTTTGAGACAAGAATATGTACCCGCTCTGCTTTTTCCCGCGAGCCGTCAATAATGTATACGTCTTTGAACAGTGTAGCCATCTCTCAATTACTCCTGCCAGCTTTTCATGTACTCGATTTGCTCCGGGGTCATTGTGTCAATCTCAATCCCTAACGCCGAAAGTTTTGACTCCATCACTGCCCTGTCTGTTTCCGCCGGAACAGGGTAAATTCCCGGCTCTGCTGTCAGTTTCCGCTGGTAAATGTGGAGTGCTGCCTCAAGCTGTAACGTAAAGCTGAGATCCATAATCTCAATGGGATGGCCGTCAGCGCAGGCAAGGTTAGTGAGTCTTCCCTCGCCGAGAAGGTTAATCCGCCGTCCGTCCCTCATCACGTATGTGTCGATATTGTCGCGGAGGTGTTCAACGTGATCTGCCAATGCTGAGAGATCCGGCTTGCTGATTTCAACGTCAAAATGTCCCGCGTTGCCGAGAACGACTCCGTTCTTCATTCTCATGATATGCTCCCGGCGTATGACGTGAATATTTCCCGTCAGCGTCAAAAATATATCGCCTATCTCCGCGGCTTTCTCCATGCTCATCACGCGGAATCCGTCCATAAGTGCCTCACATGCTTTATGCGGGTCAACCTCAGTAACGACTACATGCGCGCCCATTCCTGCGGCTCTCATTGCAACACCGCGCCCGCACCAGCCGTAACCGACAACAACGACAGTTTTCCCCGCGACAATCATATTTGTTGTGCGTATGAAGCCGTCCCAAACAGATTGGCCGGTTCCGTAACGGTTATCGAATAAATATTTGCTGAGTGCGTCATTCACCGCTATCATCGGGAACTTCAATACCCCCTGCGCGTTCATGGCTTTTAACCGTTTCACGCCTGATGTAGTTTCCTCAGAGCCTCCGAGAATGCCGGGGATAAGTTCGGGAAATTCCTGATGTACTGTCGCTACTAGGTCTGCTCCGTCATCGACAATTACATTCGGCTTATAGGCCAAAACTTTGCGGACGTAGCCGAAATACTCATCTGTTGACATTCCGCGGCGGCTGTAGACGTTGACTCCTTCTTCCGCGAGCGCGGCGCAGATGTCATCCTGCGTTGAAAGGGGATTGCTTCCGCAGGCGGCGACTCTTGCTCCGAGCTTGCGCAGGGTAATGAGGAGATTTGCTGTCTTTGCCTCAAGGTGAAGGCAGGCAGCTATTGTCGCTCCTTTGAAGGGCTGTGAGTCTCTGTACTTGTTGTAGCTGAACTGCAATGAGGGCATATACTGCCACGCCCATTTGATTTTGTTCCGGCCATGTTCAGCCAGTGCCAAATCTTTCACTTCATAGTCTGCCATGAAAATTTTTGCCTCCTGAATGTTAATTCGCTGATATTATCTTACACTCGGTAATACTGAATGCCTTGTTCCATAATTCTGTGTCAACTTTTTCGACATACCCCTGAACCGTGATGTTCTTTCCCGTCTCAATGACCGACAATAACGGATCATTACGCGGAATGAAGCACACAGCCACCGCCCTTTGATTCAGGTCAGAAAAATATATGTCGAACTCAACGGCGGGCATACCGTCTTCAGTCTTAATCCCGGTGATTTCCCCGTTGAGGCGGACAATTTTGCCCTTGTACTGTTTCTCGGCCTTGAAGGGATTTCCCACGTAAACGCGCAGAAGAGTCTCAGGCGATACAGCGTCAACATTTCCTGCCCTGAGATATTTTCCGATATTCTCAAAGACATTGGCGGCCTTCATGATGTCGTCATCAGTAACAAATTTTGCGTAATCGCTGTGAATCCAGCCTAATTTTTTCTCTTCAGCTTTGGCTGTGAGTCCCGGCCTGTAATTGACGAGTATCCATCTCTGCCCGTTAGGGTTAGTCCATTCGCCGAGGTAGTCAGAAATTTCCGGGGGGTTATAGGTTTTGCCTTTCCTGCTGCCTGCTTTGAGGGTAGCAATGATGTTTGCGCTTGTGTTTGGCTGTGAGCGTAGGCGGACATTCTCGGAAGGGATTACGGCGTTTATGCCGGGGATGTATTTGTATGTTCCTTTGCCTGTGATGTAGGCGGGGAGCTTTTCGCTTTTGACCATAGCTTTGATTTCGGCGAGGGCTGAGTCTTGGGTGAAGGGCTTTCGGCTTTTGAGGGCTGATATTTCCTTCTGGATTCCAGCGGAGAAAGAGCGGTTTGTGCTTCTACCTGCGAGATATGACGCGAGATTTTCGGAGAATGCTGCCCCGTCGGGCGCGTATGTGCAGTAGAGATCGGCCAGCATTGGGAATGCTTCCGGCATGGCCTCGGCTTTGGGCGATATAAGGACTAAAGCAAGAATAATTGTTGCTGACACTTTGATTTTCATGTTCAATCCTCCTGATTAATGGATGCCGCTATTCTACCATGCCTGAATATTTGCGGGGTGAGTCAGAAAAAAAGCCCTCCCGGAGATCACCCAGCTTTCACCCTGCGGGCTTGTCCATTCTCCGAGATAATTATATGCGTTCTCCGCTATGTTGGGATTGTATTCTGAGGCGTAAAGCTCCGTTACGACTCTCGCGTCCTTGCTGGGCTGTGAGGGTATGCTGGTGTTCCTGATGATGTACGCGCTGTTGATTTCGGGATTGTACGTGTACTGACCTTTTTCGAGAATATAGCCGGGAAGTATTCCGTTGTCTGTCATCTGCTGGATTTCCTTCACTGCCTGCTCCTGTGTTATGATCTGTTTTTTGCTGAAGGCTGATATTTCCTGCTCCATTGATGTTTGGGAATTTCTGTCATACTCAAGCTGCATTTCGTAGGCTGATTATGTTTCTGTAACAAAATTTCCCCTGTCATATTCGAGCTGGGTATATTTGCAGGCAAGATACACTGACGCTTCCGGCATAGCTTCCGCAATTCTGAGCGGTAACAGAAAAGAAGCGAACGCAACAAAGAGCCTGTTATCTTTTGCATTACGCCCCGATGACTCTTTTCTGCCCGGAAGATATGACTCAAGCAATGCCCACATCCTGTCGGAAAAATCGTGCCGTCTGAAATCTTGTGCCATCTTTTTCTCAAATTGACGACACTATCTAGAATCTTTCCATCGAAATATAGATTTCGGATTATTCTTGTGTATTTCACACTGCTTTGTTTCTTGGAAGGTTCATAACGTCCTATGTCTAAATTTTCAATATCAAATTATTCGCTCCAAAGGTCGGCGTGTAAATAACTTCTTTAGACATTTTCAAAATAATAGAAAGCCCAACTTTTTCTTTAATGGTGCTAAGAAATTTATAATACTCTTTGATATTTAACGGTTTACAGTCATCACGCATACGAATTATTAAATCTTTGTTCATTGCTACAAGTCGCACATTAATAGTGTGAGGCTTCCCATCACTAAAACCATGTTCAGCTAAAAGTATTCCCAGCTCTTCGATTATTAGTCCAAAGTTCCGGGCGCGTTTTTCATCGGCTTCATGTTCCATTGCGAAGACTATTCCTATTCGTGAAAGTTCTTCAATTTCCTTTTCAGAATGGGCTATAACTGAGAATTTCAGGCGACATGCCAAAACTTTTTGGCAGCAGCAGCATTTTATCTCGAAAATCTTCAGCCTCTTTGTTCATGTAGACATAAATTATTGCGATTAGACTCATAACTAACATGTGAATAACTTTTGCAACCCAAGCACCATGATAGCCCATAACATTCAAAAGCAAAAATGTAATCGGCACAATATCTCCACATTCAAGCAGAAAGGTGTAGAGATTACAAAAGCGTATTCGTTTTATCGCCGTCAGATACATGCCAAAGTTATCTACAATTGTGCGGAATGGAAGAGAAAAACACGAAACCCGTATACACTCAACCGCCATTGACAGCGCAGCAGGGTCGCTGGACTTCATGAAAATTTTCGCAAGAGAATCCGCAAAAACAAAAAACAAAACTGCTACGGCACTTGAATTAATTAATGCATGAACTAAGGCAATTTTTTGTACTTCTTTGAGCGAACCTTTGTCCTCTTCTCCGATTCCGATAAAAATTCCAGAAAAGTTGAGAAGATTTGATGCCGTAGCTGACCACGCCGCACGAATATAAACTGTAATCTGTGCAAAGACTCCGTAAGCTGCGACAAGATAGGGCGTATGAAGAGAAGTAAGCAAATTATTTATCATCATACCGCCTAATGCACTGCTTCCCCTGTAAACCCCGGAAGGTGAGCCGAGCTTTATCATGTCAAGACAAATTTTATAGCTGACTCCCTTAGCGGAAAGATGAAAACTTGAGACACTCTTGAAGAAAAATGATGCCTCAACCGAGAAAGAAATGAAATAGCTAAGAGAAGTTGCAAGACCAAGCCCAAACATCCCGCCATGAAGAACAAAAATTACAAAGGCATCGGCGGCAATGTCTATGACCGTCATCGTGAAAGCACCGACAACAACTCGCTTATACTGCCCTTCGAGTTCAAGATAAGGCGTAAGAATTGCTGCAAGCGTCAAAAATGGCAGGCCGACAATATAGCCGAAAATATATTGGCGGGTCATTTCTAGAATATCATAGTCTCTTACTCCGAGAAGAAAACATACACCGTCGGAGAACACCGCAATAAGAAGTGCTGTTGAAAGTGATATAAAGCCTCCCAGAATAACGGCGTTTGAAAAAATTCGGTTGGCTTCGGGAAGGTTTCCGGCTCCAAGAAAAGGTGCAGTCTTGACTCGCGCTCCATTAGCTACATTAGTTCCTATAAAGCCCAGCAACATTATCAATGGTGCAACATAGCCCATAACCGTTACGCCGTTTATGCCGATAAATTGACTTATAAAAATTAAATCAATCATCGGCCCTATCGACCTAGAAATATCTGAAAGACCCCATGCGATTTCTGCTCTAGTGAATAACCTGCTGAGAATTTTATTCTAAACCTTTTCTCCGTAAAGATTTTCCATTGACATTCTGTTCCCTAACATACTGTGCAATCACGAGGCTTATCGCCGACAGAGAAGCGCTGTGAGAGGTCGATACCAGAATCCCTGATAGCTTCTTCAAGCAGTGTATATTTGCACGCAAGATACACTGACGCTTCCGGCATGGCCTCCGCAATTTTAGCACACAGCAGAATATTCCCGCAGGAATTTTGACGTATACCCCTCATTCCCGGCTATAATCTCTTCCGGCGTTCCTGACGCTACGACATGGCCGCCCCTTTCGCCGCCTTCCGGCCCAAGATCAACAATATAATCCGCCGACATGAGAACGTCTAAATTATGCTCAATGAATATTACTGTGCTTCCCCCGTCAACAAGCCTGTGAACAATCTCAAGCAGTTTCCGCACGTCCGTGTAATACAATCCCGTTGTAGGCTCATCGAGAAGATACAGAGTCCGCCCGGTGAATTTCTTTGACAGCTCTTTGGCCAGCTTCACGCGCTGCGCCTCCCCCCCTGAAAGAGTCAATGCTGACTGACCCAGCCCGATATAGCCGAGTCCCGCGTCATGAATGAGTCTGAGCTTGCCCGAAATTTTCGGAATGTCCCGGAAAAATTCCCCAGCCTCGTCTACCGTCATCCGCAATACGTCCGCGATATTCTTCCCCTTGAATCGTACCTCTAACGTTTCGTGATTGTAGCGAGTCCCCCCGCATATCTCGCAGTCAGAATATATGTCAGGAAGGAATAGCATTGACGTTTTCACGCTCCCTGCGCCCCCGCATGACTCACAGCGTCCGCCCTTTACGTTGAATGAAAATCTTCCGGCGTTCCATCCCCGTATCTTTGACTCAGGAAGCCCGGCGAAAAATTCCCGTATCATCGTGAAGACTCCTGTATACGTTGCGGGATTAGAGCGTGGAGTTCTCCCTATTGGACTCTGATCGACAAGGATAATATTCCCGAAAATGTCAGCTCCTTCAATCGCCCGAAATTTTCCCGGCCTTTCTCTGAAATCCTTATCGAGGATTCGCCGCATACCCTTGTACAGCACATCATAGAGAAAGCTGCTTTTCCCAGAACCCGAAACGCCCGAAATACACGCGAAAACGCCCGCAGGAATGTCAACGTCAATATTCTTCAGGTTGTTATGAGCCGCCCCCCTCACGTGAACCCAGCCTGACGGACTCCGCCGAGACTCGCGCATGACAATCCCGCACTCCTCGCCGCGGAGATATTTCCCCGTTTTTCCGTCAGACCGCAAAATCTCATCATAGCTTCCCGCGCAGAGAATTTCCCCGCCGTTAGTCCCCGCTTCCGGGCCAAGCTCTATGAGGTCATCGGCTGACTGCATCATTTCCCGGTCATGCTCGACAACAACAACGGTATTTCCGAGTGCCTGAATCGATTTTAGGGAGCGTATCAATTTCTCGGTGTCCCGCGGGTGAAGTCCTATTGTAGGCTCATCGAGGACGTACAGCACTCCGCTGAGGTTGGAGCCGATTTGAGTCGCAAGCCTTATCCGCTGAGTCTCACCGCCTGAAAGAGTATCAGCCCGGCGCAATAACGACAGGTAGCCGACTCCCACATCGCACAAGAATTGCAGCCTCCGTATGATTTCCGGCATTACCTGCGCGACAATGGACGACTCCGAGTCTGTCAGCTTCAGGGACTTCATGACGTTCACGAGATTTTCGGCGGGCATTACGAGGAAATCACCGATACCATATCCGGCGACTTTGACATTCAGAGCCTCTTTTCTGAGACGGAGTCCCCCGCAGGTTTTGCAGACATCCTCCTCGCGGTATAACGCTACTTCCTCCGCTACGTTCTCATTGTCGGCAAACCACTTCAATTTTGCCTCAAGCCATCCCGTAACGCCCTCAAAGCGTCCCATGTAAGGCCGTGCGATTCCTTTCTCATCAAATATCATGGGTATCTTCTCATCGCCTGAGCCGTTCCAAATAAAGTCTTGAATCTCCGGGGCTAAGTCTTTCCACTTCACCGACAAATCCCAGCCGTGTTTTTCCGCGAACATGTTTAATTTTGTGATTGAATACGGTTTTGACTTCCACGGGATAATAGCACCGTCCAACACAGACCGCTCTGGGTCAATGGCAAGCTCACGGGAAAAATGTTCATGACTCCCAAGCCCCCCGCAGTCAGGACACGCCCCTGCGGGATTGTTGAACGAGAACAAGCGCGGCTCAATTTCCGGCATACCTATTTCGCAGTCAGGGCAGGAATAATTCTCGGTCATCGTGTACTCCTCTCGGCCTTCCGGGTGAACCGTAACGAATCCCCCTGAAAGTTTGAGGGCTGACTCGGTGCTTTCGGCCAGGCGTGTGCGTTTTTCGGGTGAGACTTTGAGGCGGTCAACAACAATTTCTATATTATGCCGCTTGTTTTTGTCGAGCGATATTTCTTCCTCAAGATAATATGTTACCCCGTCAACCCTTGCACGCGTGTATCCTTTCTCGCGTATACTGCTGAAGAGATTCCGAAATTCGCCCTTCTTGCCTCTCACAACTGGGGAAAATATTTCGGTCTTCAGCCCGTCTTCATGACTCAGAATGTAGCCTAAAATTTCGTCGATGGAATGACGCTGAACGGGTTTTCCGCATTTAGGGCAGTGAGGGATTCCGATTCGCCCGAAAAGCAGCCGGAAGTAGTCGTAAATTTCTGTTACAGTTCCGACAGTGGAGCGGGGATTGTGGCCTGTACCTTTCTGTTCGATTGAGATGGCCGGGGACAAGCCGGAAATTTCATCAGCGTCGGGCTTCTTCTGCACTCCGAGAAACTGACGGGCATACGCCGACAATGACTCAACATATCTCCGCTGGCCTTCCGCGTATAACGTATCGAACGCAAGCGATGATTTCCCCGAACCTGAAGGCCCGGTGATTACGGTGAACTTTCCGCGCTGAATGTCAATGTCTATATTCTTGAGGTTGTGTTCTCTTGCGCCTCTGATTGATATAACGCCGCCGCCGGGGGTGCGTTCCGCTGAATCTGTTATATTGTTAGGGATGTATCCTGCTGATGTTGTCTCCAAGTCATTTTTCCTTTCATGTATACTGTGATTATTATTTCGTACATTTTAGCAGGGGTGAATATTATGGAAATGGTGCGCGGCTACAGGGGGAAAATTCCTGCGGACATTATAACGGTTGACATGAATATTTCCGGGAACGCGGTCTATGATTTCTCGTGTTTCGGCGTTGACGCTGACGGAAAATTATCGGATGACAGGTACATGATATTCTACAATCAGCCCGAATCGCCCGGCCATGAAATCACGTACACGCCTTCAGACAGCGGCGCGAGTTTTACGGCTGACCTTGCGAGACTCCCGGCAAAAGTCGCAAAACTTGTATTCACGGCGAGCATTGACGGAGACGGAACAATGAGCGAAATTGCGTCCCACACTCTGAGGATTTCCGGCGGAGGGGAAGAGCTGTATATGACGCTTGACGGCGGGGACTTCCACAGCGAGCGGGCTATAATCAGCGCGGAGATTTACCGCAAAGACGGCTGGCGGGTGAATGCTGTAGCGTCCGGCTTCAACGGGGGGCTTCCTGAACTCCTGAAGAGCTACGGCGGAGAAGCGGAGCCAGTCCCGGCCATGAAGCCCGTAATCCTCGAAAAGCATCAGAAAGTCAGCCTCGTGAAATCTTCCGACAGTCCCGGCGAGATAATAATCAATCTCAATTGGAACAGGGGCAGCGAACGGAAGCGGCTTATGTCTATTTTCTCCAAGAAGGACGGCGCAATAGATTTAGATTTAGGCTGCCTGTACGAGCTGAAAGACGGCAGGAAGGGATCTGTTCAGGCACTGGGCGGGAATTTCGGAAATCTTGAGGCGTACCCGTATATTTCGCTTGACGCTGACGACAGAACCGGGGACACTGCCGGGGGTGAAAATCTCCGTGTAAACAGCGCGGAAATTTCCCGGTTCAAGCGCATTCTCATATACACGTTCATTTACGAGGGTATAGCGAACTGGCAGGACGCAAACGGAGTCGCAACGGTGAAATGTCCCGGCAACCCTGATGTTGTCGTGAGGCTTGACGAGTACAACACCTCCGAGGGAATGTGCGCCATTGCCATGCTTGAGAACGAGAGCGGCGACTCATTCACGGTGGAGAAGCTGATACGATTTTTCCCCGGACATTCAGAGATGGACGCGGCATATTCATGGGGCTTGCGCTGGGTGAAGGGGAGAAAGTGAGAAAGGAAGCCTGCCCCGGCAAAAGGAGTCAGCGAAATTCCGGGGCAGTGTGAAATTTCTGTTACGCCAATTTTGCGCCGAACTCTTTGCACTCGGCTGTAGCGTCATCATCCGGCTCAAGATGAGCTTTCACGGTAGCGATGACATTCGCGCCTGCGTCCTTGCAGCGGTCTTCCCATGTCCTGAGCCATTCCCCGTCGCCCCAGTCATATGACCCGAAGAGGGCGACTTTCTTCCCTGAGAGACTCCCAGCGGCCTCCGTGAAGAACGGCTCCATTTCGGCCTCCTCGATTACTTCCGCGCCCATTGCCGGAGAACCCAGCGCGATAACGTCATACCCTGCGATTTCTGACACTGACGCTTCCCCGACTGTCTTGCAGGTTACGTCAGCCCCTGCAGCTTTTGCTGACTCGGCGATGATTTCCGCCATTTTCCCGGTGTTTCCTGTTGTTGTTACGTAGACGATTAAAACTTTTGCCATTGATACAGCCTCCATGATTTATATTGCTGAACGCCCCGACATTATCATCAGGGCGGCTTCGCACTCTGCTTTTCTGTACTCGCTGAAAATTTTTCTTGCCTCTTCCGGGTTTCCGTAGACCTTCCAATATCCCGGGCAGGCTAAATTCTGCGCGTTCCTGTCCTCCATGAATCCCCTGACATCATCGGGCGGGTAATCGAGGAAGAGTCCAATCTCGTGCGGGAAGTCATGACAGAATTTTCCTCTGAGGCATTCGAGGCAGGCATCGACATCATGAAGGGGATAGCCGCAGGATTTGAGGATATGACATGCCTTGTCGCACCCAAGAGCCTTAGCGAGTAGCCCGCGCCTGTAGACCAGGACAAGCGCACTGTCATTCACGGAAGAGTCGCCGAGCGTAATCCACTCAAGCCCGGAAGGTGAAAGCCATTCGTCAGCGTGAAGCCTCCAAATTTCCCGGATATTCTCGCCTTTTCTGCGCCGGAAATTTATCAGCGTCGAGGCTTTTATCCCTTTGATAGTTGGAGCGCAGAAACAATAAAACATTCCCCGCATGAAATTTTCGGTGTCAGCATTCTTGATGTATTCCATAAATTTCCTGATGATGTCCGCGTTTTTTCCTGTCATGATTTTCTGCCGTGAGTATAATTTTTGTTTGACTGAGCAAATTATAGCACATTCCGATTTTTGCCGGGCGAATAAATTGGTACATGGCCGACTCCGATATTCGCTGTAGGAGTATATCTGCTTATCACAGGGAGGTTGTATCATGCAGAAAATTTCATGCCGCACTTACGGGGGTAATATGCCATGAGAGTCAACACAAACATGTCAGCCCTAGCGGCCTTCAACGCATTCACAAAAAGTAACACCGCAATAGACTCGGTAATGCGCCAGCTTTCGACAGGACTCCGCGTAAACTCAGCAGCCGATGACGCAGCCGGACTCGCTATCAGTGAGGGACTCCGCGCACAGAAGGCAGGACTTGACCGGGCATTACACAACGCGCAGGACGGTATATCGCTCATTCAGACGGCGGAAGGGGCTTTAGGCGAAACAAATTCCATGCTTCAGCGGATGAGGGAGCTTGCGATTCAGGCGGCAAATGACACACTCACAAGCCAGGACAGGCACTATATACAGCTCGAAATTGAAGAGATCAAAGCCCACATCGACCGCATAGCCAGCACAACGCAGTTCAACGAGCGCAAAGTTCTTGACGGAAGTATCTGCGGAACAGTAACATCAACAGACACAGCGACAAAAGGCTACGTACGCGGGGCAATTCAGAACGCAGGAAATTACCGCCTCGAAATCAAAGCCACTCCCGGACAGGCGCAAGTACAGAAGTCCAACATCTTCAGGATTAAGCATGACAATGTAGTAACGAATCTCATGCTCAACAGCTCAGAGGGATTCAAATCGTTATCCGTCAACGGACTGCCCCCCGGAAATTTCACCGTCTCAGCGTCCAAAGCAGGAGGAGGAGCGGCGGAAACTTTCTACAACTCCAAACTCACAGGAACAGTAACAGAAGGAAACACAAGCGGATTCGCCGAAACTATGACTGTTACATTCACGGACTCAGACGGCAATAAAGGGAGTCTTTCTGTTGACCTCGAAAGCACCGACACAACAAACGAGCTTGTAGCCGCGGCAATATCGAATCAGCTCAACGGGAAAACCGTCAAAATCGCCGGCAATGAATACGCGCTCCAAGTCTCAGACAACGGGGACGGCACTTATTCCGTTTACACAGAGAAAGGCGCAAAGGGACTCAGCAGTATTAGCAGCTCCGTAGAAATCTATCTTGAGAAGTCAACAACTCTTTCGGCAAACTCAAGCACATCGGCAAACAGCGTTATTTACACCACAATTTCGCAGGGGACAATCAGCGGTGCTTTGTCGTCCTCACAGGCTGTAACATTTTCATTCACAAACCGCGGAGGCTCAACAGGAACATATAATCTCACGATTCCGGCAGGGTCAGCGCAGAACGCCGCGCAGTATATAGCCAGTCAGCTTGACGGTAAATCAGTCAGCATAGGCGGCAAAACTCAGTATCTTACGTGCACGTCTGAAGGCTCAAGCTACTACATTACCACAATCACCAACACAAGCAGCGAGGTCATCAGCAGCATATCATCAAACAACAGTTCTGTTACAGGCTCTGTAAGCTCAAGCACAAGCACAATCACAAACTCATACGCAACGACAATTTCAGGCACTGTAACTAAAGGCAATGAGAATGTTGTCCCGGAGAAAATAACGCTGACATTTCACGATTACAATTCGGGATATGATCTTGTTGATGTCGGGACTTTCGGGGCAGTGCCGTATAACAGCCAGTATGACCGAATGTATAGGAGGACGGACAAAATAGAGATTGATGTTCCGTCCGGCACTACAGCGGAGGAAGTCGCGCAGAAAATCAAAGACGCTGTTGACGCAAAAGCAAGTCTCACATTCGGAAGCAACACAATCGGCATAACGGGGTCAGTTTCAGGGACAAACTACACTATCACTACGGACTCGCACAAGCTCTACAGCATTCCCGTTGCGGTTGATATTACACTTGAGGGAGACGCTAAGGGAGCTACAACAGGGACGGCGGATGACGGTTACCCGGAGGATTTCGAGTCGGCCGGAGTCGCGGCGAATGTGAGTCTCACGGGGTTTTTCGGGAATCCTGCTGTCGGCGGTGAACTGTCGCAGGGAATATCGTCATATTTCGACAGCTCAATGGCCGAGAACAACGCAAGCATTCTTTTCCGGGTTACGGGGAATTACACGGACGAATTAACCGGGAAAAATACGCTCTCACTTTCTGCGGTCTCAAGCGTCCTCACTGCTGACGGAGAAAACAAGACATTCACGAAAACAATAACCCTCACGACTGACAGCAATTCGGCGGAAATAGGCTCCCTTCTCGGCGAGGATGATAATCATCTCACAATGTCCCTGCCGGATCTGTATAACCTCGACATAGGCGACAAGTTTGTCGTCAGCGTCAGCGGGGCGGGGCCGAGGGGAAGCCGTGCGGATACATCGCTTTACGTCAACGGAACTCAGGACTCTTCATGGCCTTCAAGCTGGGACGACTATATGACCTACAATGACAGCAAACTCTATTACAACCTGAAATCCGGCTCAGTGCAGAACAAAGATGTTCACCTTCTGAATTTCTACCTCAACAGCAATAACGGTGAAGTCAGCCAGGGGGATATTATTCTCTCGCTTGATGACAATTTCAGCCCCGATAATCTTCCGGAGGGAGTCTCTGACATAACATCACAGCAGACAACGGAAATGGCCTCCTTCACGTCAAACTACATCGGGAAAATCGCGCTGGGCGACACAAAACTCCGCGACCTTGAGCCGTTCTGGAACTCAGAGGGCGTTTTCATGCTCGAACAGCCGCAGGTCATAAGCATAACGCAGAATGACGGCGCAAAGACTCAAATCACGCTCAGGGGAACTGACACGCTCAATGATGTACGGCAGAAGCTCAATGACGCGATAGCATTCGGACTCGGACAGGGGAAATATATCGAGGGCGGAGAAGGCAATAATATTGTTACGTTCGTTGAGACTCCTGACGAATCCGGCGCGGGGCTTGAGACTGTGCAGGGTACGTTCCTGATTCGGTCGCTTGTTCCGGGGAAGGCAGGCGAGCTTACATTCACGAGCGATTACGGCGCATTGATTGACGCTCTCGGACTGAACACCGTAAAGAATGCTGAAGAAAGCTATTACACCGTCTCAGTGTTTAACGCTCATGACAATTCTACAGTGGCAAGGAACGTAAAGACCTCCGGGAATATCCTAGCCGGGGTTGTCGATAAGAATGTTGATATAGAGTTCAGCGCAATGTCGGGAGTCAAAGCAGTGTGGAATGATGTCGAGAAAAATTTTATCCTCACCCCCGAAAATGACACCTACTCAACGACCGTCCACATCGCAAGGAACAACGTAACATTTCAGACAGGCACACATAAAGGCGAGGAAATCACGCTCGACATCGGCAACATGTCATCAGCCGCAATAGGCGTATCAGCAGTGAACGTAATGAATCATGAGCGAGCCGCCGATGCCATCGACACAATCGACCGCGCTATAAGCATAGTGTCCTCCCAGCGGTCAAAGCTAGGGACATATCAGAACGCCCTAGAGCATCACATGAATACATTGACCGTAACGAACGAGAACATGACCGGGGCGGAGTCAAGAATCAGGGACGCGGATATGTCGAAATCGTTGATGGACTTGGTGAAGTTCAGAATCATCAACCAGTCAAGCGCGTCAATGCTGTCTCAGGCAAACCAGCTCTCGCAGTCCGTAATGAGGCTCATGCAGTAACAGGGAAAATTTTTCGTGCTGCCTTCCCGGAAATGGGAGGGCAGTTTTTTTGTGTCATTTCTCGCCCGTATCTACCTGCATGAACGCCAAGAACGCCTCTTGAGGGATTGATACTTTTCCGATCTGCTTCATGCGCTTCTTGCCCTCTTTTTGTTTCTCTAGGAGCTTGCGTTTACGGGTGATGTCCCCGCCGTAACATTTCGCTAACACGTCTTTACGCAGTGCCTTCACGTTTACACGGACGATTACCCGTCGCCCTATTGAGGCCTGAATAGGAATTTCGAACAACTGAGACGGGATTAGCTCCTTCAGTTTTGTTACTACAGCATGACCCCGGTTATATGCCGCGTCCTTGTGGCAAATGAACGAGAAAGCGTCAGCGGCCTCGCCGTTCACGAGAATGTCAACCCGAACTAAGTCGCTTGCCTTCAGCCCGATTAATTCATAGTCGAGAGACGCATAGCCCCTAGTCTGCGATTTCAGTTTGTCGTGAAAGTCAACAATAAATTCTGACAATGGCATCTCGTAAACCAGCCGGACTCTTTCGGGGGTGATATAGTCCATTGATTTGTACGTCCCGCGCTTGTCCTGTACTAACTGCATTACGCGCCCGGTAAATTCCGACGGCATGAACACAGACAGCTTTATGTACGGCTCGCGAATCTCTTGAATCTCTGACGGGTCCGGGAAATCTGAAGGCCGATGAGCCTCGATAATATCCCCGGAGGATTTGACGACTTCATATATTACGTTCGGTGCAGTGGCGACAAGCTCGACTCCGTATTCCTCCCTGAGTCTTTCGCGTACAACATCCATGTGAAGCAGTCCCAGAAAGCCGCACCTGAATCCGAATCCGAGTGCCTCTGAGCTTTCCGGCTCATATGTTACGGCGGAGTCATTGAGGCATAATTTCTCCAATGCGTCGCGCAGTTGCGGGTAATTGTCGCGTTCAACGGGGTAAAATCCGCAGAAAACAACGCTCTTCACCTTCTTGTAGCCGGGAAGGGGAGAGTCCGCCGGGTTGCCTGCGTCCGTGATTGTGTCGCCTACTTGGGCTTCGGCAAGCGTCTTAATGCTCGCGGTAATGTAGCCGACCTCGCCTGCTGTGAGTTCCTTTACGGGTGTGAAACCGGGACGGAAGACTCCAGCCTCGTTGACGGGGTAAGTGATTCCGTTGGCCATGAACATAATATTTTGTCCCGCTTTGATTGTACCGTTCACGACTCGGACATAGCATATTACACCGCGGTAATTGTCGTAAACAGAGTCAAATATGAGAGCCTGCAAGGGTGCTTGAGGGTCTCCGGCGGGGGCGGGAATGTCCGTAACAATACGCTCTAATATCTCAGGGACTCCCGTGCCAGTTTTCGCGCTGGTGAGTACTGCGTCTGAAGCGTCGAGGCCGACAACATCGGAGATTTCCTGCTTTGCGCTGTCGGGTCTTGCTGACGGGAGATCTATTTTGTTGATGACGGGGAGAATTTCGAGTCCCTGCTCGATGGCCTGATATGCGTTTGCGACTGTCTGAGCCTCCACGCCCTGAGTCGCGTCAACAACGAGCAATGCGCCTTCACACGCGGCAAGTGAGCGCGATACCTCGTAAGCAAAATCGACATGGCCGGGAGTGTCTATAAGGTTGAGGATATATTTCTGTCCGTCTTTGGCGGTGTAATCCATTCTGACGGGGACGAGCTTTATTGTGATTCCGCGCTCGCGTTCGAGAGTCAGCGAGTCAAGAATCTGTGCTTTCATTTCGCGTGAAGAGATTGTGCCGGTTGACTCTAAAAGGCGGTCGGCAAGGGTAGATTTTCCGTGATCTATATGGGCGATAATGCAAAAGTTTCGTATGTTGTTCAATGATTTCACCTCACGAAAATAATATCACGGCGCAAAAAACTCACAAAAAATCCCCCCGGCCATGAGAGGCCAGAGGGAAAAATCTGCGGTTATGTTACTCCGTGATGATGTAGAGTTCGTTGGTTTCGATTTCGCCTGCTTCTGACTGAGCTTTTGCGCTGACCTTGAAGTCCCCTGTTACCATTTCAGCAGGAAGAGTGAATATCCCCTCGTCTGAAACTGTGATGTTCACGGGCTTGTCGTCAACGTAAACGGTAATGTCTGAGACATTCGCGCCCCAGTTGCTGACGGTGAAACTGACGGGAGTATTCTCACGGACTTTCACGAGATCGCTGTCCCTGTCATCATATGATTCGAGGATGTCATCACTGACGATTTCGAGGTCTGCCGAAAGATTGGCGGAGGTGTTGCCTGTTCCTGCGAGACCTGTCTGATCTGTGGGCGATGAGGGGATTTGCGGAGTCTCGCCGACCGAGTCAGCCTGCCCGGTGTCTGACGTTGTATCCTGTGAGGGCGATGCGCTCCCTGTATCGGATGTCGAATAGTAGCCGCTGCCAATTGTCAATGAGAACGACTTTATGTCGGTATAGCCGTACTTGTCCTTTACCTTGAGCGTGAATGAATACGTGCCTTCTATCGTCGGAGTGCCTCTGAGGTACAGGAAGTTACCTGAACGGTACATGCTCAGCCCGTAAGGAAGTGTGCCGCTTGTCTTTGTCCATGTGTACGGCGATGAGCCTCCCGTTACTTTCACGTAATCGTTATAGTATGTGCCGACTCTGCCGTTCAGGAACGTGTATGTTATCGAGACCGGGTTGGCAGCAATAATCATTGTGAATGACTTTGTTGTGGTATTGCCATACGTGTCCTTTACCTTGAGGGTGAACGAATACGTACCCGCTTTTGTCGGAGTGCCTTTGAGATACAGGAAGTTGCCTGAACGATACATGCTGAGGCCGTTAGGAATTGTGCCGCTTGTCTTTGTCCATGTGAACGGCGACGTGCCTCCCGTTACTTTCACGTAATCGTTATAGTATGTGCCGACTCTGCCGTTCAGGAACGTGTATGTTATCGAGACCGGGTTGGCAGC
>JAFYBQ010000018.1 GCA_017540085.1 Synergistaceae bacterium
GCCTCCCCTGCGCAAGGGGAGGTGGCCGAAGGCCGGAGGGGTCGCAACATCGCACAAGGGGAGGGAGCGCAACCCTACAAAAGAGCAGGGGGTAGAGGGGTCGCAGTGGTCAAAAACTTACTACAAGGAGGAATAATACATTATGGGATATATATTCAAGCCGTGGCGTAACTGGAGTCTCTTCACGCGGATAATGATAGGCTTTGTGCTGGGAATTGCTGTCGGATTAATCGGGGGCCGGGCGCGAAAGTCCTTAACCCGCTGGGAACAATTCTGACTCGTTTGCTGACAATGGTAGTCGCTCCGTTAGTGCTGTGCCTTCTCGTTTGCGCGGCGGCTGATGTCGGCGACGGTAAGAAGCTCGGCAGAATGGGCGTGAAAACGGTCGTGTGCTTCCTCGTGTCAACTGCTGTGGCAATCGTTCTCGGTCTCGTAACGTCAAACATAATCGGAGTCGGGGACTGGCGTAACGATTCAGCAGACTGTAACTCAGACGGCTACAACCGCCAAAGAAGTCTCAATGCTCGATACCCTCATCAACATAATACCGAATAACCCGTTCGAGGCTCTCGCCAAACAGAACTTGTTGCAGATAATTTTCTTTGCGCTCATGCTTGGATTTGCGTTAATGAAAATCGGTGAGCCTGTGAAGCCCTTGCTTGACATTTTCCGGGCGGGTCAGGAGGCAATGAAGGAAATCACAAATATCGTTCTTGAGTTCACACCCTACGGCGTATTCGGACTGATGGCCAACGTTGTCGGCTCAAACGGCCCGGAGATTCTCATACCCTACATTAAGGCAATCGCGGCCATGTACATAGCCGGAGCGATATATGTTATTGTCGTTCAGGCGGGCTTGATGGTCGGCGTAATCGGGCGGGTGAGTCCTCTGTGTTTCCTGCGCGAGATGAAAGAGTCTATGGCGTTCGTGTTCGCGACATGCTCAAGCGTTTGCGACAATTCCGCTCAACCTGAAATGCACAAAGAATATCGGCGTTGATGATGACACAGCAAATTTCGTGATACCTTTCGGGGCGGTCATGAACATGAACGGGACAGCGATATATGAGGCTGTAGCGGTTGTGTTCACGGCTCAAATTTTCGCGATAGATTTATCGTTCACACAGCAGGTTATGATTATGCTTACATACGTTGTGCCGAGTTTGCGATGACCTGCGAAATACCTCGAATAATGCACTAACCCTATGTAGTCGCAGGATAAATTCTTCCACGCCCAATAAAGCCCGGTAAGCTCGCAGTACATTGGATTTTTCGCGCTGATGTTGTCCCCGGTGCTGTCAGGCGTGAACCCTATCGGGGCTTTTCCCTCAGCTCCGACATGCACGGGAAAATATATCGGGTCTGAAGGGACATCAAATTTCCTGTGGCAGGCTACAAGTATTTTTATATCCATCGTTCTCTCTATATTTATATTTCTGCGGCATCAGGCCAGTTTTCGAGAATTGATACTGCATTCCTCACACAGTCATCGCACGAACATAATATTTTGCCCGTCCCAACGCCCTTAATTTCGCGGCATATTGACCCCCCGCACATCTCCGTAAAACGCCTGTGAAGCTCTTTTGCGTCCTCGCGTATAGGTTTGCCGTGATATTTCGTTAGGCCAAGTATCATTTCAGCACCGCACAATGCACCGCATGTAGCCTCCATTCCGCCCATGCCGAGACCGAAACCCGCCCCGATTCTCTTCAGGACTTCCTCAGAAATTCCCGCCTCTTCACTGAATACACATGCCACCGCCTGACAGCAGTTATAATGCGCGTCTCCCTTCCTGTTTTTGAGTTCGACAGCTCGCGCTTGCTTCTCCGTCATTCTCATCATCTCCATACTTTTGATTGCCCCTAATTGTATCACGCAAATGTGCTAGAATACCCAAAATAATCCCAAAGGAGTGCTGATTTTGACGCAATATGATTATGATGACGCTTTAGACGCTCTCGGATACATTCAGAAATTTATACCGTTTAAGCCCCTCACCGCTGTTGTGTCAGGCTCAGGGCTTAATGAAATTGCCGCGCTAATAAATGACCCAGTAACAATAAACACAGATGACATTCCGAACTGGCCGGCCTCTACTGCTCCCGGTCATGCTGGGAAAATCATCGCAGGCCACATTCACGGAAGGCCGTCATTATTGCTTCAGGGGCGCGTTCACTGCTACGAGGGCTACAGCATGAAGGCCGTTACTTTCCCGACAAGAGTACTCGCTATGATGGGAGTGAAAGAATATATAGCGACAAACGCCGCAGGAGCCGTAAATACTTCATATACTCCCGGCGAAATTATAGCTGTCTCAGATCACATTAATTTGATGGGCGGAAACCCTTTGACGGGTCAGAACGATACGCGGTGGAATGAACGCTTCCCCGACATGACAAACGCATATGATACAGGAATGCTTGAGATACTCAGGGCGATGGGACTTAGGACAGGAATATACGCCGCTATGAGCGGGCCGACTTTCGAGACACCCGCAGAAATCAGAATGCTGCGTACTCTCGGTGCTGATGTCGTAGGGATGTCCACTGTCCCGGAAGTTATCACGGCTCATGCTATGGGCTTGAGGGTTGCTGTCTTGTCGTGCGCCGCTAACATGGCCGCAGGTGTTGACATCAATCACACGCTCACAGCGCAGGAAGTTCTTGACGCTATGAAAGTTTGTGTGCCGAGGCTTTCAGGTATAATAGCGGAACTAATCAAAAGGCTTTAAGGAGGGGTTATATTTACATGTGCGGGATATTAGGATATTCAGGAAAAAGACAGGCAAGCGGCATTCTTCTGGCAGGGCTTGCGCGTCTCGAATACAGAGGCTATGACAGCGCAGGAATTGCCGTTCTTGAGGGCGGTAAAATAAAAGTCGCAAAAAATAAAGGCCGTCTCAAAGTTCTTGAGGACAGAATTAATGCAGGCGAGGAAGTGTCCGGCACCTGCGGAATTGGCCATACTCGCTGGGCTACTCACGGCGAACCGTCCGATGTCAACGCACATCCGCTGTGGAGTGATGATAAGGCGGTCGTTGCGGTGCATAATGGTATCGTCGAAAACTACAGGGAAATACGCGAATTTCTCGGCAAACATGGCTACACATTCTACTCTCAGACAGATACAGAAGCCGCCGTTAAGCTCATAGATTATTACTACAAGCAGGAGAAATCTCCCCTCAAAGCCATTACACGCGCTGTCAAAGACATTGAAGGCTCGTACTGCTTTGTGATACTTTTCCGGGACTGCCCCGGAGAAGTATGGGGTGCAAGAAAAGATTTACCGCTCATCGCAGGACAGGGAAAAGATGAGTCATTCCTCGCGTCAGACGTTTCCGCAATTCTCCATGATACACGGGATGTTTACTATCTCGACAACATGGAGATTGTACAGCTCAAAGGCAGGGATGTCAGATTCTTTGACGCAGAAGGCTACGCGACATACAAGGAAACTACCGCTGTTACTTGGGACGCTAACGCCGCTGAAAAAGGCGGGTTTGAACACTTCATGATGAAGGAAATTCATGAACAGTCAAGAGCCGTAAAAGACACTTTCGGGAGCGTATACCATTCGGGGAAAATTGACCTGTCCGAAAAAGGGCTGACCGATGACGCAATAAAAGCTGTCTCGCAGATATATATCATTGCCTGCGGAAGTGCATATCATGCAGGGGCGGTCGCTCAGTACGTCATTGAAGACCTCGCAAAAATTCCCGTCAGAATTGAATTAGCGTCAGAGTTCCGATACAGGCATATGCCGATGGACAAAAACGCGCTGGCACTCATCATTTCACAGTCGGGCGAAACTGCCGACACTCTCGCGGCCATGAGACTGGCTAAGAATAACGGCATTAAAACGCTGGGCATCGTCAACGTTGTCGGAAGCACTATCGCAAGGGAAGCCGACTCCGTATTCTACACTATGGCAGGCCCCGAAATAGCAGTAGCAACAACAAAAGCATACTCCGCACAGCTCATCGCATGTTACGCGCTGGCGGTCAAATTCGCTCACGTAAGAGGAGTAATTGATGACGCAGAATGTGAAAGGCTCATCACCGAAATACAGAGACTGCCGGAAAAGATTGACGAAATTTTAGACAGCAAGGACAAACTTGCGCTCATCGCAGGCAGGTTTGTGAACGCAAGAAACGCCTTCTATCTCGGACGAAATATCGATTACGCCATAGCAATGGAGGGCAGCCTCAAAATGAAGGAAATCAGCTACCTTCACTCGGAAGCCATCGCCGCAGGAGAAATGAAGCACGGCCCTATCAGCCTCATTGAACGCGGTATGCTCGTCGCAGGCATTATGACGCAGAAGGATTTAGCACTCAAGACCGCAAGCAATCTTCTTGAAGCAAAAAGCAGGGGCGGGTTCATTCTCGTGATTTCTACAAGGGAATGCGATGCACTGAAAGATGAGGCTGATTACGTTTTTCACATTCCTGAGACTGATACACACTTCACCGCAAGCCTCAGCGTTGTCCCTCTTCAGCTCATGGGCTACTATGTCGCAGCAGCAAGAAAGTTAGACGTTGACAAACCGAGAAATCTCGCAAAAAGCGTTACTGTTGAATAGTGCGCTATATTGCTTTCCGCATGATATTTACATCCTCCGGCATTTACTCAGGCCGGGGGATTTTCTTTCTCACTCATATATTCTCGCCTCAAGAGGGGCTAACGTCTCAGGGGAATTATTATTCTCACTGCTTAGGAGGATTTTACGGTCTCGCAAAGTTTCAGGGACTTTCACAGCGTCAGCAGAAAAATTCACCGCAGTAATTATTTCACGGCCATCATATTCACGGACAAACGCGAAAATCTCCTCACTGTCAGCAAAAATTTCACGGTAATCCCCTAGCGTCAAAACAGGATTATCCCGCCTCATTCCCGAAAGTGTCCTGTACCATGACAACACTGATGAAGGGTCTGCGGCTTCGGTCTGTGCGTTCACTGTGATGTAGTTCGGGTTGACGGGAAGCCAAGAGTCGCCGGACGTAAATCCCGCATTCTTGCCTGATGTCCACTGTATTGGCGTTCGCGCATTGTCGCGGGTGAAGTACCGCACAAACTTCATGGCCTCATCGGGCGTAAATCCTTCCTTCAGGGCTAAATCATACTGTCCCCGCGTCTGTATGTCGTCTATCTCCGATATATTATGCCACGGGTAATTTGTCATCCCTAGCTCCTGACCCTGATATATAAACGGCGTTCCCCGCAGTGTCAGCAATATCGCTCCAAGACATTTTGCCGCCTTCACCGGGTCTGCGCCTTCAGGGAAAAAATGATTTACGCTCCGCGGCTGGTCGTGGTTCTCGAAAAATATAGGATACCAACCGTTATGTGCTGTCGCGGTCTGGCTTGAAGTTATTGCGCGTTTTAGGTCGGTCAGCTTCCATTCCACAGGATGACACCATATTTCAGCGTCATTTAGCGGCAGGGTTACGTGCGAAAACTCAAAGAGCATATCAAATACCCCGTTTTCACCAACCCACATAGGCAACTCATCAGAGGATACCCCGTTCGCTTCACCTACCGTAAATATGTCTTGGCCGTCTCTCACTTCCCGCTTGAACTCGTGAAGAAAGTCAAGTATCCCGGGAGTGTTCGCCGTCATCGTGTGGATGTTCACTGTTCCATCTTCCGCGTCAGGCTTGCCGTCAGCAAAAATTGAAGGCTTCTTTATGTAGGTGATTGCGTCTATTCGGAAACCTCCTACACCTTTCGACAGCCAAAATTTTGCCGCGTCATATAGTGCTTGGCGGACAGCAGGATTTTCCCAGTTCAAATCGGGCTGTTCGGGGGCGAATGTGTGAAGATAGTACTGCCCGCGTTCGGGGACATATTCCCACGCAGAACCGCCGAATATACTGCGCCAGTTTGTAGGGGGTGCGCCGTCTGCTTTAGGGTCTCGCCATATGAACCAGTCGGATTTAGGATTGTCCCGCGATTGTCTCGACTGCTGAAACCAGGCGTGTTTGTCGGAGCAGTGATTGAACACCAAATCCATCACTATACGGATACCGCGTTTCCCGGCCTCACGGATTAAGTCGTCAAAGTCTGACATCGTACCAAACATTTCACCGATTGAGGTATAGTCCGAAATGTCGTAGCCGTTATCTATCATAGGCGAGGGGTATATAGGGGTCAGCCATACTGCATTTACGCCGAGGGCTTGGAGGTAGGGCAATTTTGACACTATGCCGGGTATGTCGCCCGTTCCTGTACCTGTCGTATCACAAAAACTTTTCGGGTACACTTCGTAGACTGCTCCCGTTTGCCACCATTTTAAGGACAGTTTTCGCTTCAATCTCATTATTCGCCTCACGCTCTCGTCTATTCGCGTCTCGGATATTCTGCCTGTCTCCACCGCGTTCATTACTCCGTCAAAGGCTTCCCGGTAATCATATGGCATAAGGATTATATCATTGCCTGCCTCGATTGCCCGTATTGCCGCCTCCGATGAGCTGTAATGATTGCTTATCGCTCCCATCTTCAGCGCGTCCGTGATTATTACTCCGTCATAGCCTAGTTCACCGCGCAATTTCCCAGTAACAATTTCACGAGAAAGGCTCGCAGGCACTTTTTCACCCGTAACATTCTCAAGCGTTATATGTGCTGTCATCACTGTGTCCGCTTTGCTCAGGTTGTCGCGGAATGGGATTATTTCACATGTCAAAAGCTCGTCCCACGTCTTATATACTGACACTTTATCGTCGTGCGTGTCTGCTGTCGTGTCGCCGTGCCCGGGAAAATGCTTCAGGCTCCCGGCTATATTATGCTCGTGAAGGCCGTCAATATATTCTCCGGCAAGCCGCGAAACTGTTTCAGGGTCAGCACTGAACGCACGCGCACCAATCACTATATTGTCGGGATTGCTGTTGATGTCGGCAACGGGCGCGAAATTCAGGTTGAACCCGTATTCCTTCAGGTAGGAAGCTATGTATGAGGCTGTCTGCTTTACACGGCCTGTGCGGGCAATGTCTGACATACTTTTGAAGCGGCGCAGGGCGGAGAAGGCTTTGTGATTGGCAAGACGCGCTATCTGTCCGCCCTCCTCGTCAACCGCCATTATTGCAGGAACTTTTCCGAGAGACTTCAATTCATTCGCAAACCTCTTCAACTGTGAAGGACTGTCAATATTCTTGCGGAAAAGTATAAATCCTCCGGCAGGGTATTGCCTCATTAAGCGGCGCATTTCGGGGGAGACTTTTTTCACGCCGTATTTGTTATTGTCGTCGATTTGCTCAGGAGTTAATGACGGGTCAAGATGGTCGGGCCGTATCACAAATAACTGTCCGACTTTCTCCCGCAGGGTCATTTCTCCCGCTATGGACGGCGATACTGTCATCATCACAATCATCATCAACGCAAAAATCACTGTCATAGTCTCGTCCCTCTATCTATCCCGTTATTATATGGCTTCCCTTTATCAGATAGTCCATTCCGCTCCACACTGTCAATATCATCGCTACCCACATCAGCAACATTCCGCCGGGGATATTCAGTATCAGCATTACGAGCGCGATTATCTGACATACTGTCTTCAGCTTTCCTCCCTTTGAGGCCGCTATCACTACTCCTTCAGCCGCCGCAACTAAACGCAGTCCCGTAACAATAAATTCCCGCGTTATTATTACCATAGCAATCCACGCAGGAAGCCGCCCTAACTCTATCAGCGCAAGCATCGCCGAAATCACGAGTACTTTGTCCGCAAGGGGGTCAATGAATTTTCCCAATGTCGTAACGAGCTTATAGCGTCGGGCTATGTAACCGTCAAAAGCGTCTGTGATTGACGCAACTATAAACACTCCAGCGGCAAGAACATCACCGTAGCTCACATCCGGCACTCCCGGCACAGGCTTATCGATCCTCAATGACAGGAACAGAAGCACAAGGGGCGCGAGGAATACACGTATAAGGCTCAAAGTATTTGGCACGTTAAAGATATTTGACTTCACATTAATCACTCCCGTATTTTGCCGAGAATTATAATATCTTTAGCCCTCATCCGCTATCTTTCGCCACAATTCGCGCTGACGTTCGGTAATATGCCGCGGGATTTCTATTTTCACACGCACATACATGTCCCCGCTTGAGCCGTCCCGTCTGGGAAGACCTTTGCCCCTTAGCCTTAGCTTTTGCCCGTCCTGTATCCCGGGAGGCATCTTTACGACAAGTTCCCCGCTCAGACCGTCAACAGATATATCTTTGCCCAATACCGCGTCATAAACCGGGACAGTAATTTCCCGCGTAATGTCATAGCCGCCCGACTGAATCTCATACCCCGCTTCAGGTGCTATATGTATAGTCAGGTGCAAATCTCCGCCCCTCTCAGACTTTCCGCGCAGTGTCAGCTTTGTGCCGTCGGTTATTCCTTTGGGCAGATTGACATTCATTGTCCGAGTTCCGATCCTGAGCTTGTATGTTCCCCCGCGAATAATGTCCGAAAGCGAGAGCGTCAAATCAGCCTCGGAGTCGCGTGTCATTGGACGGCCATGCGAGGACGAATGCCCGAAAATATCGCCAAGCCCGCCAAAGCCCGCACCGCCCCCGAACAATGTCTGAAAGAAGTCGCTGAAGTCGCCGCCAAATTCTACACGCTGATACCCTCCTGATGACTCCCAGCCCGGCGGAGGCGTGAAATCCTGCCCCTGCTGCCAGTTCATTCCGAGAGCGTCATATTTCGCCCGCTTGTCTTTGTCCTTCAGTACCTCGTATGCCTCGTTAATCTCTTTGTATTTATCCTCTGCCCCGGCCTGCTTGTTTATGTCGGGATGATACTGCTTGGCAAGTTTTCTGTATGCCTTGCGGATTTCGTCTGTCTTTGCGTCCCGCGATACTCCCAGAATTTTATAGTAGTCTTTATACTGCAACATTAATCACTCCTCTGTCTTTGCTGACTAATTTTAACCTTAGCGCGATATTTTGCAACTGTCAGCAAAAAAAAGAGCCTCCCATTTCTGAGAAGCTCCCGTGAAAATTTAACGCTTTCGCCGGAATATCAATGCCGCGATTATCGGGACAAGGCTGAAAGCATTACAGCCACCGCCCCCGCCTGATGTAGGCTGAGTACCCTTTTCGGTGCCTGTTTCGGTATTCGTCTGCGTCTGTTCGGATTCGGTGTTCGTGTGCTGAGACGTTCCGAGACGGTCTGCCATAATCATAGAGCCTGAAATTTTGCCGTCTGAGCCGTTACCGTCAGGCACTATGAGTATATTGTCCACAATCTGCGGGCCGTCATTGCCCGATGATGACGCAAGACCGCTCACAGAAGCCGCCGTTACATTCGCAAGATAGGCCGTAAGCTGTGCCGATAATCCGCCGTCAGCCGTCTTTGTCAGGCTCAATACACCCGACCGCATAGCCTCTGATGCCTTAACACCAACGCCGCCTATCACAGGCCATGAGCTTGACACTCCGCGAAAATCTATCCTCAGTGTGTCAAAAATTGCGTCCCCTAAAGCACCGTCTAGCGTCCTTCCTGTCATATCATAGCCCAGTTTCCCGCGCAGGTCTCCGCTGCTAAACGTCCATGTGAATGTCAAAGGAAGCAAATCTCCCGCATTACGCCCCGTAACATTCACTTCAACGCCCGCTTTGCCTGACGTAAGACCGTAGCCGTCTGAAGCCGTGTATGATGTCGTCTTCCCTAATGTCATTGTTTCGGTAGATAGCTGAGACGCTGAAACCTGCGACGGAGTAACGCCCGCCCATATTGACGAGAATGCCGCCTGAAATGCTGAGGATGTTACAGCCGATGAGGAAGCATTAGACAGCTGAAGAAGTATGTCGTACTCTGTCATGTCATCCGCGTAACCCTGAAGGTAATTGGCAAGCTCCGTGCTGGTGTTGAGGTAACTTGCTGTGTATTCCGTTACCCGTATCGGCTTGCTGTCGCTTAACTGCTCGCCGGATAAATTTCCGCGCACTGTCGTTACGGTGATGGTTACGTACGTATTTCCAGGCGTGAAACTCAGCACAGTAATATCCCCGGTGTTCTCGTCTATCCTGATGATGTTGGGCTTGTCGGATGTCCATGTTACCGGCTCTTCTCCCGTTCCCGTTCCGCCTAATGCCGTTCGCCCGTTCGTGTAATATACCCGCGCTACAAGGCTTGCAGTTTGTCCGACACGCCGCAGATTGTTGGGTATTCCGCTGATTTCCACGCTCGATATTGTGTAGGGCGACTCATCAGGCGAGGTTATCGTTATGCGCGTAAAGTCATAGAAACATGCGCCTATGTCAAGATTGATTTCCGCACTGTCTGACACTCGGCTTACTCCGCGCTCGTCTGTGTTCGGGAAACTCGTCCGCCGCGAATACGGTATTATGTTCGTGGCTCTGTCCTCAAGCGGAAGCGTAGACTGCTCATTAAGCATGAGGGTAAGAAGTTTTTCCGTGTCGCCCGTTCTGCTGCTCCCTATGAACGGGGGAATGCTGTCCGCTGAAGTCATCGACGGAGGAACGTTTATGGACAAAATATTATCCTGAAAGAATGTAGACCTGTTCCAGCCCTTTGAAGGGTACGATGTCCTGTCAGTGTCGTTTCGTGCCTCTGCGTAGAAGTTTGTTACGCCTGAGCCTGTGCCGTAAACGCCTATGCGGTTATAGCCCCCTGAAGTAATGCTGCCGTCAGACCAAATATCATATACTCCGCCAGCATTGCCGACAGCTAATGTCCCCGCAAGATTTACCGTACCGCCCTCAACGTAAATAGCTCCCCCGCCGTAACGCGATGAGTTCTCCGTGAATGTGCATGACAATACCCGCGTAAGCCCCTCGCAGTTTACGGAAAGACCGCCCCCGCCTGATGTCATTTTCTGCGTCTCATCGTCAGGAGCAGAGCCGTCATTCAGCGTGTTGCCGTAAAATGTGCAGTTCTCTATACGGTTCGGGGCAGTCTGATTTGAGGACGTATTGAGATAAACGCCGCCGCCCTTGCCCTCATTGCCGGATAAATCGATGTGGTTCTTCGCGAACGTACAGGCCGTAATCGTTGCCCTCACCGCCGCGATATACATAGCTCCTCCGTTGCCCCCCGAATTTCCGCCGAGTGTACCGTTGTCCGTCAACATTGAGCTGGCCATCGTGAAAGAAGCATTACTCCCGTTCATCTGGTCATAATATATCGCGCCCCCGTCCATGAATGCGGTGTTTGCGGTGAATGAGCTTAGGCTGACGGAGATAACGCCCTGCGCGTAAATTGCACCGCCGTCAAGATATTCGCTTGTGTTGTTGCGGAAAGTGGAGCTGATGATTGACGATGTGCAATTGTTGCGGAGAATTACCGCGCCCCCGTTGCCGTTATGAGCAGTGTTGTGATGGAAGTATGAGTTACGGATTGTTATTGTTGCGTCTTCAGCGTAGACAGCTCCCCCGCCCTGTGAAGCCTTGTTGTATGAGAATGTAGCGTTGCTGATGGAGGCCGTCCCACTCTTGTAGACATAAATAGCACCCCCGCCCGTGTTTGATGAGCCTGTGCTTTGATTGGGACTTCCATCCGCGCCAAAGTTCGCCGAGTTTACGTATACTTCTTTCGCCCAGATTGCCCCGCCGCTTCCGTTTGTGGCTGACTGATTCATGATTGCACATTCGTTGACGGTAACAGACCCCGAATATGACGCGGCCAATCCCCCGCCTAAACCCGCCGAGTTGTTGACGGTGATGGAGCGTGAGCCGTTATAGCCCCGAATAGTGATGTCGCCCGAATAGTTCACGATCGCCCCGCCGTGATAACGCGCCGTGTTGGTGCCAATGAAGCGGTAATCTTTCGCTGTGCCTATTACGGCGTTTGATGATGTCTGTGCGTAAATTGCGCCTCCGTTGCCCGCTGTAGGCCAGTCAACAATAGGGGAAGGCGTTACGGGCAGAGGCATTCCGGCTGTATTGCGGTCAAAAGACACAACCCCGTCCGGAAGCTGCAGCGCGTCTGCAATCCATATAGCTCCGCCGTTACCGTTTCGGGCGTTGTTTGACGTGAAGGAAATCCCCGGAGCTGTGATAATGTTGCAGTTAGCCTCGGCGTAAATCCCTCCGCCTGAAGTGAGAGCGTCATTGTTGGCGAAAGTTGTCGGCTCTGACGCAGTAATGTTGAAGTTAGTCGTGTTCCGTGCGTTTGCCATGTAAATGCCCCCGCCGTAATTAGCGGTGTTGTTGTGAATGTTTATCTCTGAGGCAAAATTGAGGGTGCTACCTCCGGCCATGAAGAACGCACCGCCCCTGCCTGCCTCGGCAACATTCGCGCTGATGTCGGGAGAAGTTGCGCTGATGGTTACGGTAGACCTTCCCGCGAGATAGAACGCTCCGCCGTCGCCTGCTGTCGCTTCATTCGCCGTGAACGCTATATTTTCGCCTGTTATGTTTACGGTTGCACCTGCCCCTGCGTAGACTGCGCCGCCGCCTGAAGAGCTGTCTTCCGAGACAGTATTACCCGTGAAAGCAATCCCGCTCCCTGAAAGATTGAGAGTTCCTGACGCGATATAGACCGCTCCGCCTGACTCTGTCGCAACATTTTCCGTGAACTGTGTCTGAGAGCCTGAGAATGTCGCTGTTCCTGAGACGATATAGACTGCTCCGCCGTAAGCGGCTGTGTTAGGTGATGAGTCTGAGATTGTGTTGAATGTTACAGTAGTGCCGACGGTAAGCCCTGATGACGAGTAGACCGCCCCGCCGAAATTTGTCGCAGAATTGCCCGTGAATGACGAGTACAGCAATGACAGTGTACCGCCAGTGAGTGAGACTGCGCCCCCGTTGTATGACGTATTGCCGGAAAACGCGCTTGACCCCGACACCGCGACCGTACCGCCCGTAATGCTCAATGCCCCGCCGTAGTCAGCCGCTTCATTTGTGGAGAAAGTCGCGCCCGTGATGTTGACTGTACCGCCTGAGACTGAGACCGCTCCGCCCCGTGATGACGCATAGCAGTTTGAGAAAGTCGGAGCCGTCATAGTAACCGTTCCGCCTGAGATTGAGACAGCCCCGCCATTTGAGGAAGTATCGCAGGCCGTGAAAGTACAGCGTGTGAAAGTTGCAGTGCCGTCCGAGACAGCAACGCCCCCGCCTGAATTGCTCCCGTTGAACGTAATCCCGCTGAATGTTACAGTGCCGGAAGAGTTATCTGCAACGAAATGCCGTCCCGGTGCAGTGATGGTTCTAGTTGCGGTGAAAGTAATATCGGTGAGCGAGGAATAGTCCGACAAAGTAACCGCCGCGGCGATATTGCTGATTTCGATTGACACGGCGATGCTAGAGGCGATTGGCTGTGCCTGAAGCGAGCTGTCATATGTAATGTCGTAGCTGTCCTGATGATGATAGTAATATCCCCTGTAATAGCTCTCGATAAAAGCCTGCGGATTTTCCGCAAACTCTAGGGCGGATTGAATTGTTGCGAATGTGTAATTTGTCCCTGACAATGCCGGGAATTTTACTTCACCTTTTTGGAACTGCTCTATTTCCTCGTCCCCGCTCATGACTGCGGGAGTAAACTCGCTGACAACATCGGGCGATGTGATGTAGTCAGTGCCTGTTACGTGAAGTGTAACGTCAGCCGCCCATGTAGCATTTGTGAATATGAGAAAGAACGCCAGCGCAAGAAATTTCCTCATGATTACTGCCTCCTTCTTCTAGTGAAAATGAACATGGCCGCAAGAATAATCCCCTGAGAGAGCATGTAGCACCCACCGCCGCCGCCGGAAGCTCCTGAAGTACCCTGAGTGCCCTGCGTGTTTGTGGTGTTTGAATGTGTCGGATTATCCTGCCATCCTGCCGGAGCGATGAAGAAGGTCATGTTCCAATTGTTGTCGCGTGTGCCGTCTCTGACAATGATGTAATTATTCTGCTGTGAAATGGAGTTGTCCGGGACGATGGACAATTCCGGCCTGCTGCCGTCTCTAGTGCCGTCCATGAGCATGACAATGAAGCTGACTGTCAGCACACCGCTGTAATTATCCTGAGTGAGCCTTCCGCGTTCCTCGTCAAGAAATACTTTCACAAGCTCGCTGTAATATCCTTTGTCTTTAAGCTCCTGCGTCATGTTCCAAACGTTATTTTCACCTGCTCTGAGATAGATGTCGTATTTGTTCGCAAACATTTCCTCAATTCTGCCAGTGTTGCGCCAAACTTTGAGCATTTCGTTCCACCAAGCATTATCGTTGACGAGTGTAACGGGAATGTTGAATGTGATGTGAAGGGGTAACATACCTTCCGAGTTAGAGCTTCTTAGGCCGGAGGGGATATTCTGCTCAACGGTGAAATACTGTAAAACGTCATCGGCTATTACATCTCGTTTGATTGAGCTTGCGGAGAATATATAGCTTGACGGAGCGGAGACGGTGCCGGAGCTGTTTGTTATCCTTGCGACATCATCATAGAAGGTAGTGCTTGCTGTTCTCGGCTGAAACGCGGTAACCTCAAATAGATTGAAGCGTCCCTCAGAAGCGGGATAGCGGTATGTTTCGCCGAGCCTTTTGCCGAAAAGTATGCGGTGATTGAGGCTCAAATCGTAGTCTCCGTAGTCGGGAGTGTCGACTGGGAAAACGTGAATGGGAGTTTTGTTGTACTCGTTTACGTTGTAGCGTCTGTTGTAGACGGTAACGAGGCCGGGAGCAATATTGCTTTCGGCGGCCAAGAGGAACGAGCGCGGAATATTGGTAGTCCCCTGCGGTCTGAATATGTCAAACTTCCATGCGTCCGGGGGGATAGTGCCTGCGGTGCTGTCGGGGTATCTGACTGCGTAGCGGTAGGCTGTATTGTTTGCGATTTCGGTAGTGAGCCAGTATTCAATCCGTGCGTTGTCTGTGTTGAGGTCGTCAACGGGAATGAACACCCACTGATTTCCGCCTGTAGTGATGGATTGCGTCATAGTCCAAGTAGCGCGGTTATAGGCGATAATATTTCCGTCCGCGCCGGAGCTGTCTCGCA
>JAFYBQ010000019.1 GCA_017540085.1 Synergistaceae bacterium
GGTTTCTCTAAACGTCATGAAAATTCTCGTAATCAACTGCGGAAGCTCCTCCCTCAAGTATCAGTTATTCGACATGGAAGACGAGTCAGTCTCAGCAAAAGGACTTGTAGACAGAATCGGCATAGACGGCTCAAATATCACTCACCGCAAGACAGGCGCGGATCCTTTCAAGATTGAGACTCCTATCAAAGACCACAAAGCAGCAATGAAGCTCGTGCTTGAGGCTTTACTTGACGAGAATCACGGCGTTCTGAAATCGCTTGACGAAATCGCCGGAGCAGGACACCGCATAGTCTCAGGAGGCGACCTCTACAAAGAGTCAGTGCTTGTTGACGATAAAGTCATGGACGGCCTCCGCCAGTGCATTCCGCTTGCGCCTCTCCACAATCCCGGCCACATCATGGGAATCGAGGCCATTCAGCACGCGCTGCCCAAGCTCCCGAATGTCGTTGTGTTCGATACGGCATTCCATCAGACGATGCCGGATTACGCATACATGTACGGCCTTCCCTGGGAGTTCTACGAGACTCACCGCGTAAGGCGTTACGGCGCACACGGGACAAGCCATCACTTTGTCGCGCTAAGGACAGCGGAAATTCTCGGCAAACCGTTAGAGTCGCTCAAGATGATTACATGCCATCTCGGTAACGGAAGCTCAATATCAGCCGTCAAGAATGGCAAGTGCATAGATACGTCAATGGGACTCACTCCTCTTGCGGGCGTTCTCATGGGAACACGCACCGGCGACATGGATCCGGCGTGCGTTCCGTTCGTGCAGAACATCACGAAATATACAGCCGATGAGATGAACAACTTTATGAACAAGAAGAGCGGACTCCTCGGCATTTCGGGAGTAAGCAGCGATTTGCGCGACGTTGAGGAAGCCGCCAAGAATGGAAATGACCGCGCAAGACTCGCCATCGACATGTTAGAGTACGGCATAGCGAAATACATCGGGGCTTACACCGTAGCGATGGGAGGGCTTGACGTAATCGTTTTCACGGCTGGAATCGGCGAAAACAGCGCGGCCACACGCGAGGGAGTCTGCAAGAAGCTCGAATTTATGGGCGTTAAGATTGACCCCGCAAAGAACAACATTCGCGGAAAAGAAGCCACAGTCAGCGCGGATGACTCAAAAGTTAGGGTAATGGTAGTTCCCACGAACGAGGAATTAATGATTGCCCGCGAGACAAAGAGAATAGCATTTGCGTAGCCTTTTCCACGAGTCACAGAAAGCACTGCTGACGCTCCCGCCTAAGAATGACACGGAGGCCGAAATTTTTGCGGAATGGGATTTTTCTGACGGCCTCCTGAATTTTGACGGGCAGGAATTTATTTTCCCGGATGGTTTTCACGTCTCGGCCTTGTCGCGCTGGATTGAGGAAGGACTCCTGCTGGTGAACATTTCGGTGTCGGCAAATATTGAGGGAGAATGCGCCCGGTGTCTGTCGCCCGCAAATCTTGAAATATCGGGGGAATTAGGGTATCTTTATTGTTCGCGCAGTGCTGAAGAGCTAGAAGGCTTTGACGACTTTATGCCCGTTGAAGTTCAGCATTTCGGCCGGGTTCTTGACGTTATGCCGCAGATAAGAGAGAGCATTTACACATTGCTTCCCACGAAAATATTATGCCGGGACGACTGCAAAGGATTATGCCCCGTCTGCGGGAAAAATCTCAATGAGGGAACATGCTCATGCGTGGATGATGACATTGATCCGCGACTTGAGGCACTGCGGAATTTCAACAGCGAACAATAATTATCACAGGGGGATTAATCATCATGGCAACACCGAAAAGAAAAGTATCTCATGCCCGCACATCACAGAGAAAAGCCAACTGGCTCGGAGCATTGAGCGCGCCTGCCACAATGGCCTGCCCGAAATGCGGAGAAGTAACGCTCAAACATCACGCCTGCCCGTCATGCGGATACTACAAAGGCCGCCAGGTCGTGAAAATGAAGACCGAAGAAGCGTAACAGGTAACAATGAGAAACTGACAGGGCCGGGGGTATGATTCTGCCTCCGGCTTTGAAATATGGTAAAAGATAATGAGCGAAGAAAAATTTTATTTCCAGTCTGAAGCCGCCGAGTTACTGCGGATGATGATCGACTCGGTTTACTCGAACAAAGATATATTTTTGCGCGAGCTTATATCAAACGCATCTGACGCGCTCGACAAACGGCGGATCGAATGCCTGAAGGACACAGAGTTAGCAGAGAATACCAATCCCGAAATCAAGATAGAAATTGACGCGGACGCTAAAACTTTATCGGTAAGCGACAACGGAATCGGAATGTCCCGCGATGAGATAATAAAATATCTCGGCACTATCGCCAAATCCGGCACGAAAGAATTTCTCAAAGCCGCAAAAGACTCCAACACTCAGCAGGAATTAATCGGCCAGTTCGGAGTCGGGTTCTATTCTGTCTTCATGGCCGCAGAGAAAGTAGAAGTAATCACCCGAAAATTAGGCGGCAGAGAGACATACAAATTCACGTCAGACGGGGACGGCTCATTCACGGTTGAGGACACAGAACAGCGCAGTGAGTGCGGGACAACGGTCAAACTTTTCATGAAACAGCCGGAGGAAGGCGCGAAAAATTATCTTGACGAATGGACAGTAAGAGACATCATCGGGAAATATTCGGACTTCATATCATGGCCGATTTACTTCAAAGACAAAATCATAAACTCCCAGAAGGCAATCTGGCAGCGTCCCGAAAATGAAGTGTCAGAGGAAGAATATACAGACTTCTACAAGCACCTTACGCACGATTTTCGCGAGCCGTTGACGCGCATAAAGATTAACGCGGAAGGATCGACAAACTTCAAGGGATTGCTGTTCATACCGTCTGAAGCTCCGTTTGACTTCTTCATGAACCCCGACTCCGGCGGAATAAGCCTGTACATCAACCGCGTCTTCATCATGAACGACTGCAAGGACTTAATCCCGCAGTACATGAAATTCGTCCGCGGCGTAATCGACTCAGAAGACCTCCCGCTGAACATATCCCGCGAAATTTTGCAGGATGACCCAATCACAAGAATCATCAGACGAAGCACACAGCGCAAAGTTTTCGCCGAGTTACGGAAAATGCTTGAGAATGACCGGGAGAAGTACGTCAAATTCTGGACGGCGTTCGGGCGAATCTTCAAGGAGGGAATCGCGCAGGACTCAGAGAACGCAAAGAACATATTATCCCTAATGATATTCAGGACGACTCACGATGACGGATGGACGACAATCGAGGAATACGAGTCGCGAATGAAGGAAGG
Source organism: Synergistaceae bacterium (assembly GCA_017540085.1). Lineage (NCBI taxonomy): Bacteria > Thermotogati > Synergistota > Synergistia > Synergistales > Synergistaceae > Synergistaceae bacterium. Next base: position 3,277 of record JAFYBQ010000019.1, read on the forward strand.
CCAGAAGGGTATATACTGCCTCGCGGGGAATGACAACGTTTCAGCCCTCAGAGCGTCGCCGAAAATTGAGCCGTTCACGTCAAGAGGCTATGAAGTCCTGCTGATGACAGATCCAATTGATGAGTTTCTGCTGTCTCAGGCAAATTTCATTCTGCCGGAAGGGTCAAAAGACTGGCTGAATGTCGCAAGCGATGATGTTACGCCGTATACCGATGACGAGAAGAAAGCCAATGACGAGAAACTCAAAGGGCTTGGCGCGGAATTTGAGCCTCTGAAGAAACTTGCGCTTGAGATTTTCCCCGATAAGCTGTCGGACTTGAGGCCGTCTCTTACGCTGACAGGGACTCCCGCGTGTCTCCGTGATGGGCCGGGGGGAATGTCGTTACAGATGGAGCGGCTTATGCGTTCGGCGGGGCGTGTTGTTCCTCCGCAGAAAAGAGTCTTGGAGCTTTGCGCGGAACACCCTGCTGTCAGGAAACTTTCAGGGCTTGCGGAAAATGACCGGGACAAGGCCGCGGATATTCTGAGGGTGCTTTATGACCAGTCATTGATTCTTGAAGGTGAATTGCCTGATGACCCTGCCGGATTCGTGAAGCGCGTTGACGAGTTAATGACTCTCGCGCTGAGGGATGATTAAGCTATGCCGTTCCTACGCGCAGCACTGCTCAAGAAGAAATTACAGCCTGAAACCGAACGGGCAAAATTTATACCGCCTGTAATTGAGGAACAGACAGAGCCGGAAGAAGAGTTTACCCCTGTACAAATTGAGGACTTGCACAGGCTCATTGACTTGCGGACGCGGGAAGCGGAAGAAGTTGTACTTGTTGTGCCGGATTTTGTCCCGGAGCCGGAAATTATTACGGTTGACGCGGGGTCAGTGCTGGAGATTGAGCCGGAAGAGGAAGAATTTACGCCGCCGGAGTCCGACTCACTGCCAGAGCTTGAAGAGTTAGAGACCGAAATTCAGCGGATTGAATCGGAGCTTGCCCCCGAAACTGAAGCATTGCAGGAAGATTTACCGCCGGAAATTTTTGCGACTACTGAGACTGATACGCAGGAAGTTACACAGCCGGAAATCGTTTCGACTACTGAGACCGTTACGCAGGAAGCGCAGCCGGAAATCGTTTCGACCCCTGAGACCGTTACGCAGGAAGTACCGCCGGAAATCATCTCGACTCCTGAGACCGTTACGCAGGAAGTATCGCCGGAATTTTCGACTCCTGAGTCTGTTACGCAGGAAGTACCGCCGGAAATTTTGACTCCTGAGACCGTTACGCAGGAAGTTACACAGCCGGAAATCGTTTCGACTCCTGAGACCGTTACACAGGAAGTACCGTCGGAAATCGTTTCGACCCCTGATACCGACTCGCAGGAAGCCATTTCAAGCGCGGATGATGATTTTGATGAAAATGATTTGCTCAATGCCGCGTCAGAAACAGATATACCGCCGGAAATTGAGCCGTCAGAAACAGAGCCGGAGACAGAATCAGACAGCGAAAACGCTACAACATCAACGAAAGATTACAGCGGCTCCCAGCTCAATTATGATTTCACGTCAGGCGAGAGATATGTGGACAAAGTTTCAACAAAAACAGAGTTCGACAAAATGCTTGACGAGCTTGCCGCAATCAGCAAAGAGTTACTATCATGGCAGGCCGACAAATTCGCGCGGGATTACACCGGAAAATTCAGCGAGGGCGAATCCTCACAGGCTGAGGCGCGAAAGTACGAGGCGTTTTTGGGCGGGTACATCACGAACGCGGCCATGATGTTATACGACAAGGGCTACAGGGACGCGGCAATAAAGCAATTGGAGCAGGCAATCAGCATTCTTCAGGCGCGGAAAAAACTTGAGGATGAAACTTCAGCCATAAAATCACGCGTTGAGGAACAGAATGATTCTGTTGACCTGTCCGACATTCTTGGGCTTTTCGGCGACGGCTAGAGGACTCATCATGGCAATCACATAAATTGCAGCTTTCGTGAATCATACGGAGGCTGTTTTTTTTTTGCCCTATGCTATAATTTCAACATCCAAAATTTATTACACAATCAAATATAGCAGGGAGAGATGTATTTTGTTCAGCAAGAAGTTTATTGCATCGGTTCTCGTTTTCGTGCTGTGCTTCAGCCCTATGGCTATGGCCTCAGTGTATGACGGTCAGCGCGTCAGAATCGTCATCGGCTCTACGGCGGTCTCAGGAGACAGCTACATGATGGCCGACATCGTGAACAGGTACTTGCAGAAATATCTCAAGTGCAGCTCAAAGGTTGACCCAATTGGCGCGAATGAAGCGTTCGCCACAATCAAATCAGCCGCCCCCGATGGAATGACTTTCATGATCTTCCACGATATGACATATTTGGGCGTTTTGTTCGGGAGCTACGGCCCTGAATATGACCTCGAAAATATGGTAATCGGCCCCCGCGTTGGACAGAACCCCGGCTCCTGTTTCGCCGCAAAGAAATCCGCCCCCTACAACGACATGAAGGAGCTTGCCGAGTGGCTCAAGGCTGACTCCTCGCGCACAGTAAGATTATCCGTTGAGCTTGGGAGCGTAAGCAATCTCGGATTCGTCATCTATTACGTGTGGCTCAAAGACGCATACGGCGAGAATGTCGCGAATCAGATACGCTTTGTTCTCGGCGGATCGACTGACACGAAACTTCAGCAGCTCTGGGACAACAACGCAGATGTAATTTTCGGGGACTACAGCTCATTCCTCCAGTACACAGCTGACGGCGTTGACGAGCAGTTAGCGTTGAAGTATGTCGGAATAATGGACAAAGTTCCCGGGCGCAATGACCTTCCCGTTTACGGCGACATGGGAATTACGATGGACGGAAAACCCGCGTATTTCTCAAAAGATTTCCTCATCTACCTTCCCAAGGGAACGCCGGACGAGGTTGTGAAGGAGCTTGACGAGGCCGTAGCGAAAATGCAGGCTGACCCCGACTATCAGAGCGACATGGCCAAAATGACTTACGCAGGCAACACACTTCCCAGCAAGGAAGCAAAAGAGTTCATCTACGCAAAGCGCGACGCAATCAAGAAAGTACTTTCAGAAGCTCCCAACATTGAAGATTTAGAGTAAATTAGCGGGACTTACCCCCCTAAATCCCCCCTTCACAGGAGGGACGAGAGACTCGCCGGGTTTCTTGCCTCCCCTGCGAAAGGGGAGGGCAGGGGGGCATTTATACATACTAAGGAGGCGTGTTAAAGTTGCAGCAAATGCTAAGGGAATGGCTAAAAATCCGCAACATGCATTTCTTTTTCCCGTACCTTATCGGCACAATCTGCGGAATACTTCTCGTAATCATACTCATTCAGCGCGCAATCAAATGCAAAAAGGAAGGGACTCCGTTCATCAACTTCAAGGGCTATCACTTCTTCCGCGAAAATTATGACAAGGTGAAATTATGGGGTTCGGTGATTCTTTTCGTCCTCTACATAATTTGCCTGCCGATTCTACATTTCGCATGGGCGAGCGTGATATTCATCTTCCTGTTCAATGTGCTGTTTGAAATGAAGCCGGGAAAATTATTCGAGGCAAAGAGCGTATTAATCTCAGCAGTAATAGCTTTGGCCGGGTCTTGGGGAGTCTGGTATCTGTTCTTCAAGGTCTTCAACATAACATTGCCGTAATGGGAGGGAAAAATTATCATGCTGCTTAATGTAGGTCTCGCGCTTCTCGGAACAGCAATAGGGATAATATTCGGTGCAATACCGGGAATGACCGCAACAATGGCCGTTGCCGTGTTCCTTCCCATGACTTACGCATTCTCGCTCGTTCCGGCTCTGTATTTGCTTCTCGGTCTTTATGTCGGCGGAATCTCAGGCGGATTAATCCCCGCGATTCTCATCAACGTACCCGGCACACCGTCAAGCGTCTGCACAGGTTTTGACGGCTACCCGATGGCACGGCGCGGAGAGTCTGAACGTGCGCTCAAAATCGGAATCACTGCGTCATTTTTCGGCGGGATGATTTCGCTGATAGTGCTTGCTTTGCTGACTCCTCCGCTGGCAAGAATGGCGATAAAGTTCTCGGCCATCGAAAAATTTTTGATTATCCTTTTCGCAATGACTGTTATCGCGGCTCTCTCGAAAGGTTCAATGACAAAGGGAGTCTTTGCGGGCTTTCTCGGTGTATTGCTGAGTCTTGTCGGTGAACTCTCAATGAATAACCGCATGAGAATGGTACCCGACTTCCTGAAGGATGAATTACGGAGCGGATTTCAGTTACTTCCCCTGCTGATAGGACTTTTCGCGATTGCTCAGATGTTCCAGGAGGCAGAAAAGGGAATGCAAAGCAACAATCTTGACGAGGGCGTTACGGTTGAGGGGGCGCAAAAATTCTCGTTCTCAGACTTCAAAGGGCAGTGGGTCAACGTGATTCGCTCGTCATTGTTCGGGACATTCATGGGAATTTTGCCCGGTGTCGGAGGAAGTGCCGCGTCATTAATCGCCTACAGTCAGACAAAGAGCTTCTCCAAACATCCCGAATTGATGGGCAAGGGTGCGCCTGAAGGACTCATAGCCTCCGAGTCGTCAAACAACGGACTCACGGGCGGTGCATTAGTGCCGTTACTCTCACTCGGAATCCCCGGCGACGCTACAACGGCGGTGCTGATTGGCGCGTTCCTGTTACAGGGGATTCAGGTCGGGCCGCTCTTCATTGGGCAGAACCCGGACATCTGGAATCAGATACTTCTTGCCCTTGTCGTCTGCAACGTCTTAATGTTCATCGTAATGTTCTTCCCGATAAAGCTGATTTCTCAGGTCGTCAAAGTCAGAAGCGCGAGAATGTATCCCGTAATCCTCCTGATGTGCATTGTCGGAGCTTATGCGACACGTTCGGGAGTCATGTTTGATGTGTGGTGCCTGTTATTTTTCGGCGTAATCGGATTCGTGATGAACAAGATCGGACTTCCTACAGCACCGTTCTTAATCGGATTCATTCTCGGCAAAGACTTGGAGAAATATTTTATCGAGGCCGTGAAGGGCAACAATTACGATTTGGCGGTGTTCTTCCAGAGACCTATAGCCCTCGTGATTTGGGCGTTAATCGTAATATTCTTAGGGTATTCGATTTATGACAACATGAAGGGCGGAGCTTTGGAGAAAATGGGCGTTAAAGACTAAAGGAGGACAAACAGAATGATACCGACAATAAAGAAGATGGACATTTACCCCGTCGCCGGCCATGACTGCATGGAGCTTAACTTATCGGGGGCGCACGGGCCTTTCTTCACGCGTAACATCGTAATACTTGAGGACTCCGCTGGGAATCTCGGCTGCGGTGAAGTCCCCGGAGGACAGAAAATCACGAAAGCACTTGAGGACATCAAGCACCTTGTTGTAGGCACAAGAATCGCCGACTACAAAGCAACGTTGAACAAAGTCCGCAAATGGCTCGATGAGAATATCAAGGATGACGTTCGCGGGCTTCAGACGTTCGACTTACGCACGGGAGTCCATGTTGTTACGGCGGTTGAAGCTCCCCTGCTCGACCTCATGGGTAAATTTCTTGACGTTCCCGCCGCGGCTCTCATGGGCGACGGTGTACAGCGTGAGCGCGTAAGATTCCTCAGCTACCTTTTCTACATCGGCGACAGAAAGAAAACAGATCTCCCCTACGAGGAAGAACCCGACTCCCCCTGCGACTGGTACAGACTCCGCCACGAGGAAGCATTAACGCCGGAGAAAATTGTAGCCCTCGCAAAAGCCACGCACGAGAAATACGGCTTTGAGGACTTCAAGCTCAAAGGAGGAGTCCTCCCCCCGAAAGAGGAGCTTAAAGCAGTACAGGCGATAAAGGCGGCATTCCCGAACGCAAGAGTCGATCTTGACCCTAACGGATGCTGGAGCCTCAAAGAAGCGTTAGAGATTGCCCCTCAGCTGAAAGAGTGCCTCGCTTACTGTGAAGACCCCTGCGGTGCTGAGGGCGGATTCAGCGGGCGCGAGGTCATGGCCGAGTTCCGCAAAGCCGCAATGATGCCGACTGCTACGAACATGATTAATACTGACTGGCGGCAGATGTTCCACGCGCTTATACTTCAGGCGGTTGACATTCCTTTAGCAGATCCGCACTTCTGGACAATGAACGGAAGCGTGAGAGTTGGGCAGCTATGCTCAGACTTTGGACTCATGTGGGGCTGCCACAGCAACAATCATTTTGACATTTCGCTTGCTATGGTCGTACAGTGCGCGGCGGCAATCCCCGGACGTATGAACGGAATCGATACACATTGGATTTGGCAGGAAGGACGCGAGAGACTCACCGTTGAGCCAATGCAGATTGTGGACGGGTGCATTGACCTTCCCAAGAAGCCGGGACTCGGCGTTGATGTCGACATTGAGCAGGTCAAGAAGGCAAATGCGCTGTATCTCGAACACGGACTCGGCGCAAGAGATGACGCAATCGGAATGCAGTACCTTATTCCGGGGTGGAAGTTCGACAACAAGAAACCCTGCCTCGTAAGGTAAACACGAAAATTTTTCCCCTTGTCAGAAATGGCAGGGGGATATTTTTCCCGACAAAGGAGAATTGCGCCATGCCGGAAAATCAATCCTTCAAGTATTACGCATTCATAAGCTACAGCCACAAAGATCAGAAAATAGCCAAGAAATTACATAAGCACCTAGAACATTATCATCTTCCGTCAGCACTGCGGAAATCAAATCCCAATCTGCCCAAGAAACTTAGCCCCGTATTTATCGATGAGTCAGACCTTGTAGCAAGAGGCACATTATGGACAGGCATTCAGGCAAATCTTGACCGCTCAAATTATATTATCCTCATATGCTCGCCGAGCAGCGCAAAATCACAGTACGTTAATGATGAAGTGAAGTACTTTATCGACAGCGGAAGGATCAATCACATTATCCCCCTCATTGTTGAGGGAGTCCCGCATTCAGGAGACCCCGATACGGAATGTTTCCCGCCCACAATACTGGCACTGCCGCGAGAACAGGAGCTGCTCGGAATTGACTTGCAGAAATTCAGAATGCATGAGGCTTTTATCAGAGTGATAGCAACATTGCTGAAGCTCGATATTGATGACTTCATCGCAAGGAACGCGAGAGAAAGAAAGAGAAAGAGAATCATATTTGCGTCATTCGCCGCCGCCGTCTTAATCATTGTAAGGCTGTTAATGCCCCCGCCCTATGATGAATTTCTTGCGGAAAACGTCATGGATCGTGCCTTAATCGCGTACTCCAGCGCAGGATCGCAATACGAAAGACTCCGCGCCCTAGCAGACACCGCCGCCGATAATCCGTCAGACTTCAGCCAGTATTTTCGCTCGTACAAACGGACTCAGGCGTATTTGAGTTCATCAACGGAAAGCAATGTATCACTTCAATATTTGTCCGACATGATGGAAACGGGAGAGGTAATTCCATGGTCAAGAGAACCGATGAGCCGCCAAGAGTGTGAAGAGCTTCTGACACTACCGGACAAGCGCGGGGAGGAGTACGGGAAATTAGCTGACGTTCTGGAGTTTGTGATGACTGATGATTGGGCGAAGCGTTATTACGGGAGTCGATATATTGAGCTTCTCAGGGGACTTCTTGAGATTGACGCGGGAATTTCCGCAACGCTCTATGAGATCGTATGTTCTCCGCATATCGCAGGGAAATATGATGACGAGTCAGCAAAGGCGCGGCAGTACACGTCTAATTTCTCGTCCCATCCCAAACAGAATGAACACCTGAATGGCGAAAATGTACAGCAGGCAAAAGTAACTCTCGCAAGCCTCCGGGGAAAAAGGGATGAACAAATCAGGGCTATGGATTCCTGCGGCGTGTTCGAGGCATATAACCAGAAAAATCAAAGTGAGGAATGATATTGCATGAGGAAAAATATTTTTGCGGCTGTTCTCATTGCGGCGTGTTTCGTTTTTTCGCCGGGGAAATCATGCGCTGAAGCCCCGTCAGAAGTAAGGCTGCTTAATGACCTTCTCGGATATATATACTGCGCTGAAACTATTTGCGGCGATATTCAGTGGGTGATTGACTATATTGACAGGTTTGACAGTGAAAAAAACTGGGAAAATTTGCAGCTCGCACGGGCGGCACTGGTCATAGCGAAATCAGACATAGAGAAAACAAGACTTCCCAAGCCCGAAATTACAGCGGACGATTACAAGAAATTCATGAGGCGGAGAATTGATGTGAGCTTCCTTGAGAGCCTCGGCCCGGCGTTCAAAGCAACGCAGACGACAATTCTTAATGACTGCATTAATTTGAACAACTCACTCATGCTTGAAGTGTTCCTCAAAGACGGCTGGAAAAGAGGCATGAGAATCGCGGCAAATGCCCGGAAATGTGCGGACTACGAAATACGTTCCCTTGCGAATATGGCTGATTATGCGCTGACGAGTCTTAATGACAGCGAGATTACCAGAAAATTCAATGCCCTTCTCGAAAAACATTGCCCGCAGACCCGCTCCCGTCAAAGAAAAAAAACTGAGTCCCTGGAGAAAATTGAAGCACATATGCAAGTTTTAGAGCAGGACTTAATCGAAAATCTCACGGAATCTTCAAAAATTGTCGGGGAATCAACACACAGCTTTTACTTGATGAAAGACGCTGTAGAAAAAAAAGACTGGGAAGCAATCCGCCGAAACATCATGCCTATTTCAGACATGCCGCCGTATGTACCCATACCATTATGGATGAAAAATGCTGACGTTCATTACTTCTGGAAGAAAAATGACGGTGTGAAAATTCCGGCTGTGCGCTCAAAACTTGAAGAGCCTCCCTCAGAATCTCTCATACAACTTGGCGGAATGAGCCTCGAACAAGTCAAAGCCTGGCAGGATGAGCTAAAGAGTATGGGACTCTCTCCCAAATGGAGCGGCGAAAAGAACGGAAAATATTACATCCTGTATCAGCTCGGAAGCGCAAAATTCAATGTTGTCTGGGAAAATGGCAAAGTCAATGTGATGATGGGCGAAAATCCCGTGTGCTTTATCCCATTGCTTTATATGTCCGTTATGAACAGCAGGTAAAGGAGGCTCAATCATGAAAATTATACAGGGCGGTACAGTCTCAAAACTCTTGGCAGGAGTCGAAATCCCGAAAATGTTCCGCGCAAAACAAATTTTCCCGCACGAATCAATATCACCCTCAGACATTCCCGCGAAAATTTCCGCAGAGTTATCACGCGAACCGTTCGCCAGCAAAATCAAGCCCGGAATGAACATCGCAATCACAGCAGGAAGCCGCGGAGTCGCAAATGTCGCAATAATCACAAAAGCCATCGCCGATTTCGTGAAGTCCCGCGGCGCAATTCCCTTCATCGTTCCCGCAATGGGCAGCCACGGAGGCGCAACAGCCCAAGGACAGCTTGAAGTCCTCAAAGGCTACGGCATTACCCCGGACTCTATGGGCTGTGAGATTCGCTCAAGCATGGACGTTATACACTTGGGCCTCTCTGACACCGGGCAGGATGTCTACATTGACCGCAACGCCTACGAGTCGGACGGGATAATAGTCTCCTGCCGTATCAAGCCTCATAACGCCTTCAGGGGGAAATATGAATCAGGCCCGTGCAAAATGCTCGCTGTAGGTCTCGGAAAACAGAAAGGCGCGGAGCAGGTTCACGGCGCAGGAATGGCTCATATCGCCGAAAATATACCGTCAATCGCAAGAGTCATAATCGACAAAGCATCCGTACTTTTCGCCCTGCCGTGTATTGAGAATGCCTATGATGAAACTTTCAGGCTTGAAGCTGTTGACGCACACGACATTATGACACGTGAGCCGGAATTATTGAGGCTTGCTTTCTCGCTCATGCCGAAAATTATCGCGGGCGAGTGTGATGTTCTGATTGTTGACGAGACCGGGAAGAATTACAGCGGGACAGGAGTAGACCCGAATATTACCGGGACTTTCTCGACCGAATACGCCTCAGGAGGCGTGAAAGTTCAGCGGACTTGCTTCCTGCGGCTGAGTAATGAGAGTCATGGGAATGCTTTGGGAGTCGGACTCGCCAGCGTAATCACAAAAAGATTCTATGACGCTATAGACCCCGAAATGATGTACCCTAACTGCATAACGTCAACCGTATTAGCAAGCGCGCGAATCCCCTGCGTAGTGTCAACCGACAAAGAAGCGGTGCAGATGTGCATACGTACATGTACGGGAATCGACAAAAATAACGTTCGAGTCATTCGAATCCCTAACAGCCTTCACATAGGGCATATCATGATGAGCGAGGCATATTATCGTGATGTCATGGCCGGAAAATTTGTGGGATTAACAGCAGAGAGTCAGCCGGAAAATTTATCGTTTGACGAAAACGGGACTCTAATCACACCGATTATAGGGTAAAATATCCGCATTCCACAAAAAATTTCAGAGGAGGGGAAAACTTTGCGCGATTACGTGAAACTGACAGACCGCGACAATGTAGCAGTAGTTACGCACGACACGCCCAAAGGCACGGAGATTATGCCCGGTCTTGTGCTTCTTGACGACATTCCGCAGGCGCACAAATTTGCATTGTCCGACATTCCCAAAGACGGCGAAATCATACGCTACGGCGTTGTTCTCGGCTATGCTCTTGACCCGATAAAGCGCGGTGCATGGATAAATGAGCATATGTTACGCCTGCCCGTCTCGCCTTCTGTCGACAATATGACATACGGGAAAAATATTGTTACTGATTTGCCCATTGCGCCCCGAAAAACTTTCATGGGCTACAGGAATCCCGATGGCTTTTACGCGGGAACACGCAACATTCTCGGCATTCAGACAACAGTACAGTGTGTGCAGGGAGTACTTGACGTTGCCGTGAACAGAATCAAGAATGAAATCTTGCCCAAGTACCCGAATGTTGATGACGTTGTAGCTGTGAATCATGCTTACGGCTGCGGAGTCGCAATTAATGCCCCGTTCGCAAAATTCCCGATTCGCGCCCTGAGAAATATTGCCCGTCATCCAAATTTCGGCGGTGAATTAATGGTAGTCTCACTAGGCTGTGAGAAATTGACGGTTGATATGCTTGTTGACCCTGAAAATAATACGCCCGAAAATGTCATAGTGCTTCAGGAATGCAAGGGCTACAATGCTATGATTTCGGCGATAATGGACATGGCCGAGAAGAAATTACAGGCACTCGACAAGAGACGGCGCGAGGAATTGCCGCTAAGTGATTTGCTTGTGGGAATGCAGTGCGGGGGCAGCGATGCATTTTCGGGAGTCAGTGCGAATCCTTCTGCGGGGTATGCGGCTGATATGCTCGTTCAGGCGGGGGCGACTGTGATGTTCAGCGAGGTAACAGAAGTAAGAGACGGCGTTCACTTCATCGCGGAAAGGTGCGTAAGTGAGGAAGTCAAGAACAAACTCGCGGACGAAATGCGCTGGTATGATGATTATCTTGACGCGGGGAATGTCGACAGGAGCGCAAACCCTACACCAGGCAACAAGAAGGGCGGACTGAGCAACATTGTAGAGAAAGCGATGGGATCAATCGCCAAATCAGGAACGAGTCCGATTGTCGAGGTATTGTCCCCCGCCGAGCGTCCCACAAAGCACGGAATGATTTACGCGGCGACTCCTGCCAGTGATATGGTGTGCGGGCCGTGCCAGCTTGCCAGCGGGATCGGACTTCAGGTGTTCATGACGGGGCGCGGGACTCCCTACGGGCTTGCGGCGGCTCCTGTGATAAAAGTCTGTTCGCGCAACGAAATGAAAGAACAGTGGCCGGACGTTATCGACATAAGCGCGGGGGCTGTCGTTACGGGAGAAAAAACGATTGCTGAAGTCGGAACGGAGCTGTTCAATTTTATTGTTGACGTTGCAAGCGGAGTCAAGAAACCATACACAGAGCAGTACGGGCTGCATAACTTCCTGTGCATATTCAACCCCGCCCCGATTACGTAGGATACAATGAGTCATCCCCCTTGCAGGCTTTGTGAGGGGGAAATGCTGTATACTTGTCGTGAAAAATCCCACACACAAAAAAGGAGGCTAACAAATGGGCGGAGTCTATAAATGTATCTCATTAATCGCTGAACGTATCGCAGAAAATAAAGACTTCCTCACCGAATTAGACCGCGAAATAGGCGACTCGGATCACGGCATAAACATGGCCAGAGGATTCGCGGCGGTCATGGAGAAATTATCCCCGGAAGATTCCGACATCGGCGCAACTCTCAGGAAGGCAGGAATGACTCTCCTGTCGAAAGTCGGCGGGGCTTCAGGGCCTCTCTACGGCACGGCATACATGGAGGCAGGGAAAATTACAGCGGGAAAAACGGAGCTTACCCCCTCAGACATGAAAGCCATACTTGAGTCGGCCATCGCAGGAATACAGAAGCGCGGAAAAGCCGTAAAGGGCGAAAAAACTATGCTTGACGCTCTAATTCCTGCCTGCGAATCATTCTCACAGAAAATTTCAGAGGGCGCGGACATGATTTCGGCGTTGGAGTCGGCGTGTGAGTCTGCGCGAGAAGGAGTCGAGTACACGAAAACGATAATCGCCACGAAAGGCCGGGCAAGTTATCTCGGTGAACGCTCAATAGGACATCAGGACCCCGGCGCGACCTCGGCAATGATTACGCTTGAGGCAGTCCGGGATTATTACAGGGGGGCGTAAATCGTCATGGTAGGAATCGTAATAGTGTCTCACAGCTGGAAGATCGCTGAAGGAGTGTGCGACCTCGCGCGGGAAATGGCTCGCGGCCATGAGGGAATTATCCCGGCAGGCGGACTCGATGACGGCTCAACAGGGACTGACACGGAAAAGATTGCTGACGCGGTTACGGAGGCTGACGCGGGAGAAGGTGTCGTGATTCTTGCGGACATAGGAAGCGCGATAATGAGTGCCGAGTCTGCGATAGAGCTTCTTGAAGACGAGGGGCGCGGAATTAATGCGGTGATTGCTGACGCTCCGATTGTTGAAGGTGCAGTGTGCGCGGCGGTTGAGGCGGCCGGCGGGGGAAGCATTGAGTCTGTATTGTCGGCGGCTGAAGAATCACGCGAGGCCAGTAAATTATAGGGAGGAGATTTTCACATGAAGAAGTTAATCAATGGCGTTGAGAATATTGTTGACGAAATGTTAGACGGAATGACGGCGGCATATCCTCAGTACGTCAAAAGGCTTGAGGGTCTGAATGTTCTTGTCCGTGCAGGCGGAGCGTCTCCGAAAGTCGCGCTGGTGTCCGGAGGCGGTTCAGGGCATGAACCCTCGCACGGGGGCTTTGTCGGGCGCGGAATGCTTGACGGTGCTGTGGCGGGTGAGGTGTTCACGTCTCCGCCTCCCGATCAGGTCTACGAGGCTGTGAAGGCTGTCAACGGCGGAAAAGGAGTCCTCCTCATCATAAAGAATTACACGGGCGATGTGATGAATTTCGAGATGGCCGAGGAAATGTCAGCAGATGAGGGGATCAAAGTCGAGCATGTCATAGTCGCTGATGATGTCGCTGTCGAAAATTCAACGTGGACGACAGGCAGACGGGGAATCGCAGGTACCGTCCTCGTACACAAAATCGCGGGTGCGTGCGCTGAGTCCGGCGCGGAGCTTTCTGACGTTAAGCGCGTCGCAGAGAAAGTAATCGCTAACGTTCGCTCAATGGGAATGGCCGTGAACGCCTGCACAGTGCCTGCCGCGGGGAAAGTGAGCTTTGAGCTTGCCGATGATGAGATCGAAATCGGAATCGGGATTCACGGTGAACCCGGTACTCACAGGGAAAAAATTTCTGACGTGAACAACATTGCGGATAAACTGCTTGAGAAAATTTTTGCCGAGGGGATTTACAGCGCGGGTGATGAAGTTTGTGTGCTTGTGAATGGTATGGGCGGCACTCCGCTGATGGAATTGCTCGTAGCAAACAAGCACGTGAAGAATGTCATTGAGGGGCGCGGGCTGAAGGTCGTGAAGACTCTTGTCGGCAACTATATGACATCGCTCGACATGGAGGGATTTTCGGTTACGGTGCTGAAACTTGACGGCGAACTCAAGAAATATCTTGACGCGCCTGCGGATACGCCTGCATTTGTTCAGTGCTAAAGTGAAAGTGATTGCCCCTCTCGATAATGGGAGGGGTTATTTTTTTGTACAGCTAGCTGACGGCTTCAAACATTTTTCATGCAGTCTTGACGAACTCAATCACAGCCCGTATACTTTTCGCCATTCAAAATTTTTGCAGTGAGGTATTATTATCAGGTGCTAAAAGACAAGCCCGCAAGAAAATTACGGCATGACAGGCTATCGGAAATCCTGAAATCCAATCCCATGATTACGGACAATGAATTAGCTTCCCGCCTCAATGTCAGCATTTCTACAGTGAGGCTTGACCGCGCATTGATGGGAGTCCCGGAGCTTCGCGAGAGGATTCGCACGATGGCGCAGAATGCCGTGAGCAAGTTGCAGTCATTGAGTCCCTCTGAGGTTATCGGCGACCTTCTTGAGCTTGAGCCGGATAAATGGGCGTTATCCGTCCTCAGAACGGCCAGGGATATGGCGTTCAGGTTCACGGACATTGTGAGCGACAATTACATTTACGCGCAGGCAGGGTCAATCGCTGTTGCTGTCATAAACTCGGCGAAAGTCATTATCGAGTCCATGAGGGGACATTACAGCGGTCATGCCCACGTGGGTGATGTGCTTGTTGCGCGGGCAAAAGTCGGAGTGAATCATGACGGGAAAAAGATTGTCAGTGTCCGCACAAAAGCAGGGGACAAGGAAATTTTTGTAGGGCGTTTTATCATTGAAATACTAGAATAGCCAGGCAGGTGAATAAACTTTGAGCAGAAAAATTACTATAGCACTTGACGCAATGGGAGGAGACAACGCGCCTTCCGAGATCTGCAAGGGAGCTTATGAAGCCTGCAAACAGTATGACGACATAGAAATAATACTCACAGGCGACACAGAGCGCATAAAATCATGTCTCACTCCGCACGAGCGAATCCACATTGAACACGCAACAGAAATTATTGACCCTGACGAACACCCCGCGAACGCCATCCGCAAGAAGAAAGACTCAAGCCTCCGCGTAGCTATGGAGATGGTCAGGCGCGGAGACGCACAGGGCTGTATCAGCGCAGGCAGCACGGGCGCAATTGTGGCAGGGGGAGTGCTTGTTGTCGGACGGATTGAAGGCATTGACCGCCCCGCGTTAGGAGTCCCGATTCCGTCAGCCGACAAAGTATCATTTACGCTTGACGTTGGCGCGACAGTCAGGTGCAAGCCGGAAAATCTCTTGCAGTTCGCGCAGATGGGCAGCGTTTATTCACGGAAAATTCTCGGAGTCGATAATCCCAGTGTCAAATTATTGTCCAACGGAAGCGAGGACATTAAGGGCGATGATACTGTTCTTGCCGCCCGCGAGCTTATCGAAAAGCAGGGAGCGGTGAATTTCGGCGGATATATCGAGGGGAACGAGGTATTTTTCGGGAAGGCTGATGTTGTCGTCTGCGATGGCTTCAACGGAAATATTGCCCTCAAGTTAGGCGAGGGATTAATTCAGCGTCTCAAGTCAACACTTTCTGAGGAAGTCAGCAAATCCCTCATGGCCAAAGCCGGAATATTATTGCTTGCTCCGACAGTGAAGAGAATGCTTGCCCGCTTCAGCTACGAGAAATACGGCGGGACTCCTTTGCTGGGCGTGAAAGGTGCGGTGCTGAAGGCTCACGGACGCTCGAAATATCCCGCGATAGTCAGCGCAATTTCATCCGCAAGGAAATACATAGCAGAAGACGGAACAGCACAAATCAACCGCGAAATTTAGAGAGGTGAGAGAATGTTAAAGACAAGTATTAATCTCATGGGAGAAAGTAACCGAATATGCAGGCTCTTAGGCACTGAATATCCCATCATACAAGGCGGAATGGCATGGGTAGCAAACGCCGAATTAGCATCAGCAGTCAGCAACGCAGGCGGACTCGGAATAATCGCAGCGGCCGCGACTCCTCCCGACATCTTAGAGCAGGAAATCATCAAGGCCAAAAAGTTATTGCTGCCCGGAAAACCTTTCGGCCTCAACATCATGCTGATGTCCCCGACAGCCGAAAGCGCGCTTGAAGTCGCCGTGAGGCAGAAAGTCCCGGTAGTAACGACAGGCGCAGGCAGTCCCGGAAAATTCCTCGAACGCCTAAAGCCCCTCGGAACAATCGTTATCCCCGTAGTAGCCTCCGTAACTCAGGCTCGCAGGGTCGAAAAGCAGGGAGCGGATGCCGTTGTTGCTGAGGGAATGGAGGCAGGCGGCCATATCGGAGAGCTTACGACAATGGTACTTACTCCGCAGATTTCGCAGGCCGTGAAGATTCCTGTGATATGTGCGGGCGGTGTTGCTGACGGGCGCGGAGTCGCCGCGGCTTTTGCGCTGGGTGCTGAGGGCGTTCAGGTCGGCACGAGATTCATATGCTGCGAGGAATGCACCGTTCACCCGAACTACAAGCAGGCAGTAATTGACGCAAGAGACAGAAGCACGGCTATCACTGGTCAGAGTCTCGGCCATCCCGTGAGATGTCTCCGCAACAAATTGACGGCTGAATTTGAGCGTCTCGAACATGAACACGCGCCCGCGTCTGAGATTGAAGCACTCGGAACAGGAAAGCTCCGGGCGGCAGTTGTTGACGGCGACACGGAATGGGGTTCGCTCATGTCGGGACAAAGCGCGGCCATGATTAATGACATTCTCCCCGCAAGGGCAATAATTCAGCGGATGTTCACGGAGGCAGAAGAAATCATGCGGAATATGTCAGGGGTGAAAGAATGAGTTACGCGATAATTTTTCCCGGCCAGGGTTCGCAGTCTGTCGGAATGGGACGCGAATTGTACGAGGCTTTCACGTCAGCAAAGAATATTTTTGACATGGCGGACGACTCTTTGTCCGAGCATTTATCACGGCTCATTTTTGAGGGGGACAAGTCAGAATTAACCCTCACAAGGAACGCACAGCCCGCAATAATGACAGTAAGCATTGCGGCTCTTGCGGTATTGCGTGATGAGATGGGCGCGGAAATTTCCCCTGTCTGCATGGCCGGACACAGCTTAGGCGAGTATACAGCCTTGTGCGCCTCAGGAGTGATTGACTTCCCGGACGCTGTAAGGCTCGTGAGGAATCGCGGAATATTCATGCAGGAGGCCGTACCCGAAAATGTCGGAGGAATGGCGGCGTTAATCGGCGGGAGTCGTGATGACGCTGAAAAGCTCTGCGAATCTGTCGCCCCGAACGGTGAAATAAGCCCCGCAAATTTCAACTGTCCCGGACAAGTCGCAATTTCAGGAATGAATGAGTACATCGACGCGGCAATCTCAAACGCAAAATCATTCGGCATAAAACGCGCCGTGAAGCTCTCTGTCAGCGCACCTTTTCACAGCCAGTACATGAAGCCCGCCGCCGAGAAGCTCAAAGCCGAGTTCGCGAAAATTTCATGGCACGAGTCAAAATTCGACATCATCTCAAACGTGAACGCAAAGCCCGCCAAAGATCCCGCAGAGCTTCAGCAGAGGTTGTACGCTCAGACGTTCAGCCCGGTTTTGTGGGAAGACTCCGTGTCATTCATGGCCGGGGATTTAGGGATTGAGTCGTTCTATGAGATAGGGCCGGGGGAAGTGCTAGCCGGACTCGTCAAGAAATGCCGCAAGGGTCTCGACATATTTTCAGCAGGAACACCCGAAAAGTTAGAGGCTCTGCGCGCAAAATTGGAGGCGTAAATGTTAGCACTTATCACAGGAGCCGCAAAAGGGATCGGACGCGCTATAACCCTTCAGCTTGCCCATGACGGTTTTGACGTTGCCATAAATTACGCGCACAGCGGGGAAGCCGCAAAGACTCTCCGCGATGAGGTTATGACTCTCGGAGTGAAGGCAGAAATCTTCCGGGCTGACGTAAGTATTCAGGATGAGGCCGCGAAAATGTTTGCTGACGTAAAATCATATTTCGGGGAAAATGTCGCTGTACTCGTCAACAATGCCGGGATTACACGCGATACTCTCCTAATGCGTATGAAGGCTGAAGACTGGCAGGCGGTCATCAACACGAATCTTAATGCCGCGTTTTACTGCTCACAGCTCGCAATTAAGGACATGGCTAAAGCGCGTTACGGGAGAATAATATCAGTCTCATCTGTCGTAGGACTCATAGGAAACGCGGGGCAGTGCAATTATTCCGCGTCAAAAGCTGGTATAATCGGCCTGACGAAATCAATAGCCCGCGAATATGCCCAAAGGGGAATCACAGCCAATGCAGTCGCACCGGGCTTTATTGATACGGCAATGACTGATATACTGAAGCCCGATGTGAAGGAAGCAATACTGAAATCAATACCCGAAGGCAGAATCGGAAGCCCTGAAGATGTCGCGCAGGCAGTGTCGTTTTTTGCGTCAGACAGAAGCGCATATATCACCGGGCAGGTTTTAGCTGTTGACGGGGGCATGACAATGGTTTAGTATCAGCGCAGAGAAAATTATCCCTTTAAGGAGGTGAAGTGAACATGACGAAAGAAGAAGCAGTAGCCAAACTCAAAGCAATAGTATCAGACCGCCTTGACGTAGAGGCAGACCAGGTTACGCCGGAAAAATCATTTGTCGAGGATCTCGGAGCTGACTCGCTTGATATAGTCGAGCTTATCATGGGAATCGAGGAAGAGTTTGACATCGAGATACCTGACGAGGACGCAGAGAAACTTACATCAGTGGGCGAGGCAATGAACTACACACTGAGCAAAATCGGCGTGGAGGACTAAGCAGGCTCAAATTTCAACAAGCCATTTGCGGGGGAAGGGCTGTTTATCGGTTCTGCCCCCTGTTTTGTATAAAGGAGCGTGAAAAACTTGACACACAGCAAACGCAGAGTAGTAGTAACAGGATTAGGCCCTGTGAGTCCTATTGCAACCGGGAAAAAAGATTACTGGCAGGCACTCCGTGAGGGCAGGAACGGAATATCACCCATCACAACATTTGACCTCGGAGACTGCCCCGTAACATTCGGAGCTGAGATAAAAGACTTTGACCCTACACTCTACATGCCGGGAAAAGAGGCGAAAAGATCCGACAGAGCTATACAGTTCGCAGTAGCTGCGGCAAAACTGGCCGTTGAGGATTCCGGGCTTGACGTTAAGACCGTTGACCCTTACCGGCTGGGAGTGTATATAGGAACAGGCCAGGGCGGAATAGAGACATCATTCAACAATTTCAGGATCATGCTTGAGAAAGGCTCACGCAGAGTCAGCCCGTACTTTATTCCCATGATGATTAGCAACATGTCAACAGCCTACGTTGCAATAGTACTCGGCGCAAAAGGCCCGAATCTTTGTGTTGTTACGGCGTGCGCTACATCGCTTCACTCAATGGGAGAAGCCTATCACACAATCATACGCGATGACGCTGACGTGATTATAGCCGGAGGGACTGAGGCGGCATTACGGGCGATAAGCATTGCGGGATTTGCGTCAATGAAAGCATTATCCACGCGAAACGATGACCCGGAACACGCAAGCAGACCGTTCGACCTCAACCGGGACGGGTTTGTGATGGGCGAGGGAGCCGGGGTTGTCGTTCTTGAGGAACTCGAACACGCATTAGCGCGGGGAGCGCACATCTACGCCGAGTTCACCGGGTACGGGACTTCATGCGACGCAGGACACATCACCGCCCCTGACCCTGAAGCAAAGGGAGCCGCATACGCAACCGAACGCGCTATATCTATGTCGGGATGGGATAAATCACAGGTCGATTACATCAACGCGCACGGGACATCTACAGGTCTCAATGACAAAATGGAAGCAGGAATGATTAACCGCGTTTTCGGCGACAAGGCAAAAGACATCACAGTAACGTCAACAAAATCAATGATAGGACACTGCTTAGGCGCGGCAGGAGGGCTTGAGGTCATCGCGTCAATGCAGGCCATCGAGGAAGGATATATACATCCCACACTGAATTATGAGACACCTGACCCCGATTGCGACATCAACATTTCAACAGGCGCAGGCGTAAACAGGAAGGTTGACAGGCTTCTTGTGAACAGTTTCGGATTCGGCGGGCATAACGGGGTACTGGCATTTGAGCGGTATGGCAGAGTTTAATTTTGACGCGCTCAGGAAAAAGCAGCGGCTTGACGAACACGAGATTAAATTTCTTGAAGAGGGAATCGGCTACACGTTCGAGGATAAAATGATTCTTGAGGAGGCTTTATGCCATTCGTCATTTGCGAAAGAATACGGCCTCAGCTACAACAATGAGCGGCTTGAATTTCTCGGAGACTCGGTGCTTGAGTTTGTCGTAACAAGAACATTATTCCGTACTTACCCGGACGCTAACGAGGGCGAACTCACAACAATGCGCTCCGGCCTAGTCAGAACAGACTCCCTCTTCAGGAAGGCCGACTCTCTCCGCATTCCGTATATACTCCTTCACGGCCACACAATGAAGGCAGGAAATCTCCCGAAATCTGTCGTGGCAAATGCTCTTGAGGCTGTAATCGGCGCGGTGTGCCTCGACGGGGGAATGAGCGCGGCGGAAAGAGTCGTGAAGAAATTATTTCTCAGCGACGCGGAAGAGCAGTTTGTCGAACGAGACCCAAAGACCGCCCTTCAGTTATGGCTTCAGGCACGAGGAATGCCCCTGCCGAATTATGAGCTTCTCAAGACGGAAGGCCCTTCCCATGCTCCTACATTCACGGTCAGGCTTTACATGAATGGCTTTGAGCATGTAGAGACAGGCAAAAGCAGAAAAAGCACCGAGGCTAAAGTCGCGGCGTTAATCCTGCAGGATTTGAGGGCTAAATTTGGCGACTAAGTTCACGGCGTTAATTCTCGGAATATTATTGCTTGCGGGGGCAGGCTCTGCGGATGACAAACTGAATGTAGCTGTAACTCATCCGTGGCTCGCCCTCCTTGCTTCATTTATCGGAGGCCCTGAAGTGAATGTTACGCCTATAAGAGTGTGGAATGACAGAGGCGATTTAGTCATGGCCGACCGGGGGAGAGTCCTGCGTGAAATTCCGTTTGGGTCAAAAATAATAGCTCTCGATGAGAATGACGCAGGCAACTCCGGCATAAAGTCTCCGGAAAAATATACCGTCAAATATCTTTACTCGCCGTTCCCAGTCGCGGAAAACTCGCTTTTTGACCCCTCTGTGATTCCGTTCGTGGCTCAGAGAGTTTTAACCGCCCTTTCTGAGTGGGACTCGCAGAATTATCCGTACTATCAAAGAAGGCTTGCAGAGTTTCAGGCGAGATTGTCGAGCTCGATTCTTGTCGGGCAGGTCTTGAAGGATATGAATATCGCGGATCTAAGCGGCTCTTCAGGGATATTGCTGCGTGCGGCGGGGTGCAAAGTTGAGCGGCCTGAAGGTTTAGAGCTGTGGCAGAAGGGAAATTTTTCCGGCCTCCGTGAATATCTCGATGACGCAAGGAACAGGGGAGCGGCTGTTGTGATTGATGACGACACGCCCCCCGCATTGAGGCGGTATTTGTCCGGGCGGGCAGACGTGTATAAATGGGAGCGTCCGAGCCTTGAGACCGACTACCCGACATTCCTTCATGAGCAGTATATTTCCCTGTGGCAGAAAATTATTGCCCGGCCTCTTCCCGCAAGAAAGAACAAGCGTTAATCCCCCGCACTGCTGAATCCTGAAACTCTCCGCGCTGTTCCCGGTAATATTTTTGTCCTGCCCCTGATGATTTTTCCCGCAAAAATTTTGTCCCTTTCACGGCGTGTATAATTACTCACAAACTTAATATCCCTAACATGAATCGGAGATGGCGCAAATTACATGACCGATGATAATTATTACATGCAAATAGCCTTTGACGAGGCAAAATCAGCGTACCTGCGCGGAGATGTCCCAGTCGGCGCGGTAATCGTCAGGGGAAATGACATAATCTCATACGGAAGCGACCGCAAAATTTCTGACCCTACAGAACACGCCGAGATAATCGCGATTCGTTCGTGTGCGGAAAAATCCGGCTGCTGGAATCTCACGGGCTGTACGCTCTATGTTACCCTCGAACCCTGCCCAATGTGCGCGGGGGCTTGTGTCAACGCAAGAGTCTCAAGAGTCGTTTACGGCGCGAGGAATTACCGTTCAGGCGCGGGCGGCACTCTCTATAACATCCTCAGCGACTCACGCCTAAATCACGTCTGCAAAGTTACGGCGGGAGTCATGGAGAATGAATGCGTCAGAATCCTTCAGGATTACTTTTTGAGGAGGCGCAAATCATGATACCTACATGCGACATTTCAGACCTCAAAATATACAGGCCGGGCGACTACACTCGCAGACTCGCCAGCGAATTATCATGCCCGACATTAGCCGCGGGAGTCCTCGAAATGCTCAAAGGCGGGGAAGACATTGACACCCTCCGCGAATGGATACATCCCGATTTCAGCAGGCAGATTGACAGTCTTGACCTCGGAAAAGGAAGCAAGGCCGCTAAATCTCTGTGGGAGTCAAAAAGCTCGTTCGGGAATGTTTTGGTTTACGGAGACTATGACACGGACGGCATATCGTCAACAGTTCTTGCTATGGAAATTTTCCGCAACAAGGCCGCGCAGGTTCGCTACTTTATCCCAAGAAGAGACGTTCACGGCTACGGACTCAACGCCGGAGTCCTCGACAAGATTCCGGGAATGGGCTGTAATACCCTCATTGTTACAGACTGCGGGACGAATGACTCCGAAATGTTACAGAAACTCGCCGACAAGGGCATAAACATTTTTGTGTTCGATCATCATTCACTGTCAGCCCCCGTAACAATCCCGACAATCGTCAACCCCTGCATTAACATGGAGGCCGGAGACCATCAGAAAATCTGCGCCACCGCTGTCCTATGGTGCTGGGCGTGGAAAGAAAATATAGTGTCAAAAAAATTCCTACAGTACGCCGTTGACCTTGTTACGCTCGCCACTATTGCCGACTGTATGCCCCTCCACAATTTGAACCGCTCCTTAGTCCGCTACGGCATGAGGCTTATGCGGACAAACCCACGCCGGGGACTCTCCGCCCTCTTTGACTGTCTCGGACTCAATAAGTCCCAGCTCACGGAAGAACATCTTTCCATGCGCGTAATACCCTGCCTCAATGCCCCCGGAAGAATAGCAACCGCTGACACTGGAGTCCGTGCGTTACTGGGAGCGGGAAGCAATGACGCTGTATATTCCTGCGTGAACGAGCTTATGAGAATCAACCGAAAGCGGCAGACCCTGACCGAGAATATAGCCCGCGAAATCGATGACGCTATAATCACCGGGAACATCACGCGCAAAGTACTCTACAATGAGCAGTGGCCAATAGGAGTCCTCAGCGGAGTCGCAAGCCGTATATGCGCCCAGTACAACAGGCCGATAGTTTTGGCCGCGCCTGTGGGAAAAGAAGTTGTACGCGGGACGCTCCGAGTCCCTGAAGGCGGCGACGCTGTCGGAATCCTCCGGGAAATTTCCGCCAAGCTCGATGCCTGGGGAGGACACAAATACGCCGCGGGATTCTCCGTCCTCACTGAGAACTGGCGCGAGGTCTGCGGGGATTTGGAGCGTATGCTGACTGACATTGTGATTCAGCCGGAAGGGGTTACCCCGGTGATTAACGTCATTCCGTCTGACATTACTATATCTGACTGGCGGGCGGTCTCTGAGCTTGGGCCGTTCGGCAACAACAACCCTTCCCCGAAATTCTACACCGACAATGACCCCTACGGACTCGAAATCAACGCTATGGGCAAGGACGGGAAGCACAGCTTTGTACGCATAAACAGCGCGAAACTTCTTGCCTTCAACACTCCGCCGCGTGATGTCGCCGAAATGATGGGCAGGGTAAAAGGATGGATTTATCACCCGCGTTTAGACTATTGGCGCAACGAGGAGCAGTTACAGTTTATACTTGACTGCGCTGTAACGGAAGGAGGGATTTAATCACAATGGCTGACTCCCTAGAGACTCTCAGCGGCGGGCTTGAAAGTTTTTCGTCAATGATGGACTCGATTCCGTCAATTGAGGACAGCTCATCGAATTATCTGCGTGATATGTACAATCTCCGTGATGAAATTTTCGCACGGATTCCAGAAGACTCACAGATTGAAATTGTCCGTTCGGCATGGCAGGAGTTATGGGGAAAAGCCATGCTGTTACTAAATCCCGAACAGCTCCACAAACTTGGCGAGGCGTTCATATTCGCGGCCATTGCCCACAAAGATCAGAAGCGCAAATCCGGCGAGCCGTATATCACTCACACCCTAAGCGCGGCTTTAATCCTTGCGGGGATGAGGCTTGACCTTGCTACACTGCAGGCGGCGTTACTGCATGACGTGCTAGAGGATACAGACGTTACGCCGGAGGAGATGACAGAGAAATTCGGCCATGACGTTGAAATGCTTGTTGACGGAGTAACGAAGCTCGCGCAGGATGACGTGAAAGAATTTATGTCGCGTGAAGATTTGACTGCTGAAAGTTTGCGGCATATGTTTATAGTGATGGCGAAAGATATTCGTGTAGTCCTCATAAAACTTGCTGACCGTCTCCACAACATGAGGACTCTCCACGTAATGAGGCCGGAGAAACAGAAGCGAATAGCCCGCGAGACAATGGAAATTTACGCCCCCCTTGCTCACAGGCTCGGAATATATCAGATTAAGCGGGAGCTTGAAGATCTGTCGTTCATGTACCTTCAGCCGGATATTTATGCGGAAGTTGAGCGCAGAGTCAAAATTCGTATGCCTCAGATGGAGTCCGTAATCGAGAAAGCAAAAGTAATACTTGAAGAACGCCTCGAAAAAAACAACATCACCTGCCGAATCAAGGGGCGGGCAAAGCATATCTACAGCATATACGAGAAAATGCAGCGCAAGAAAATTTCATTTGATGAGCTTTACGACATATTAGCCGTGCGTGTTCTTGTTGCTGACGTTTCTACGTGCTATGAGGTTCTCGGAGTCGTTCATTCACTGTGGAATCCTGTCCCCGGACAGTTCGATGACTATATCGCCAACCCTAAAAGCAACATGTACCAGTCATTGCACACAACAGTGATGGTTGAGGGAGTCCCGCTTGAAGTACAGATTAGAACGTATGACATGAATCACTTTGCGGAATACGGCATAGCGGCTCATTGGGTCTACAAGGAAGGCGGAAACAGGAAGCTCCTCAAAGGGCTGAACGAAAAATTAATGCTTGTCCGTCAGGTCATGGAGGCCGGGCAGGACGGTGAAAGCACGCAGGAATTTGTAGACATCCTCAAGAGCGATATATTATTGACGAGTGAATTATACGTTTTCACGCCGGACGGAAAGCCCATGATACTCCCGAACGGGTCAACGGTGCTTGATTTCGCGTATGCCGTCCACACAGAAATAGGCAATCACTGCGCCGGGGCACTGGTCAACGGTGTAATGGTACAGCTTAACACGAAACTTCACAGCGGAGACCGTGTAAAGATTCTCACAGCGACTCAGGCTTCCCCGTCAAAAGACTGGCTGAATTTCGCCGGGAGCGCAAAGAGCCGCAGCAAGATACGCGCATACTTCAAGCAGGCGTAGAAAGCAGAGCGGGACGAGAAATTAGAGCGGGGATGGAAACTCGTTGAGCGAGAACTCAAGCGCAGGGGACTCGCGGACGTTAAGCGGGAAGATTTCACCAGCATAGACGATGAGCTGTACAAGGTCGGCTCCGGGACTATGGGAGCGGGCGAGGCGGCGCAGAAATTATCCCAGGCGTGGCTTCAGCATCATTCACCTGTAACAAAAACAGACCCCGTTGAGTTTGTCCCGGAACCGTCAGCCAAAAAGAAAGACAACAAATCAGATGTCCTTGTCGAGGGCGAGTCGGGAGTCGGCGTAACGTTCGCTTCTTGCTGCGACCCTGTGCCGGGCGATGACATTATCGGGTTCGCGTCAATGCGCCGGGGCATTACCATTCACCGCCGGGACTGCCGGAATATTGCCGGGAAGGACAACGGGCGAATCATCCCGGTGTCGTGGTCATTGCCGGATTACAGCCTCACAGGCGGCAAGCGTCCGAACATGTACACGGCGCGCCTCAAAATTGAGGGTGAAGACCGTAATGAATTGCTCGCCGACACGACAAAGGCACTTGGGCTTGAGGGTGTCAGCATTTCGGGAATAAAGGCCGGGCTTGCGGGCAACAGTTTAGTACGAATGAAGATAGAAATCCGGGTAAGGGATCTTCAGCATTTGTACTCGGCCATGACTAGAATAAATGAGGTGCGCGGAATAATCAGCGTGGAAAGGGAGTAATATATCTTGCGTCTTCTGATACAGAGAGTAAAACGCGCTTCAGTAACAATAAACGGAAAAGAGACACGCTCAATAAATCACGGGATGTGCGTATTTATCGGAGTAACACACGGGGACAATGAGTCAAAAGCTGACTGGCTCGCGGAAAAATTAACGGGTCTGCGAATATTCGAGGATTCAGACGGGAAAATCAACCTGTCATTGAAGGATGTCGGCGGGGAATTGCTTTTAGTGTCTCAGTTTTCGCTTTACGCCTCATGCGCCAAGGGGAGAAGGCCGAGCTTCACGGACGCGGCAAAACCTGACGAGGCAGAAAGGCTCTATAATTATTTCGTGGAGCGTGTAAAATCTTCAGGCGTGAATAATGTACAGTGCGGTGAGTTCGGCGCGGATATGACGGTAGAAATCATCAATGACGGGCCATTAACGTTTATTGTTGACAGCATATGAGGAGGAATTATTTTGCACTATAAGCGGTTCCCATTGGGAGCATTATGGACAAACGGCTATTTATTCTGGGACGAGCCGACAAAGGAAGCATTCTTCATTGACCCCGGCGGAAAAACGGAAGATGTTACAGACTTCATGACGGCGAATAATCTCACGCTCAAAATGATTCTGCTGACTCACGGCCATATTGACCACGTTGCGGGGATTAATGAGCTTGTGCCGATGGCGGGCGATAACATCTACATACATTCGGGCGACGCTGAAATGCTCCGTCATCCGTCAAGAGAGCTTCAAGAATTACTTGGCGTGAAATTCGGAGGGCTTGAGAAATTCCGGGAGATTGAAGACGGGCGCATTATCGATTTTCCCGGCTACACGATAAAGACAATCGCGACTCCCGGCCACACTGAGGGCAGCGTATGCTATCTCATCACGGACACTGACGGCCACAAGATATTGGTGTCGGGTGATACTCTTTTCGCTCAGAGCGTGGGAAGGACAGATCTTGAGGGCGGCGACTGGCTGAAACTTGAGTCATCACTGAAACGCCTTGCGGAACTTGATGACGGCCTTCACGTTATCCCCGGACACGGCCCGGATACCTTTATCGGTTCTGAGCGCGAACTCAATCCCTATTGGCCGAGGTAATATCATGTTCAAAGTATTTTCGGGCGTTCTCGGCATGGACGTGGGAATAGATTTAGGGTCGTCAAATGTCGTTGTCTACGTCAAAGACAAGGGAATAGTATTCAGTGAGCCTTCAGCGGTTGCCGTCAAGAAACGCCCACGCGGTGAAGGGAATGAAGTTATCGCAGTCGGTGAGTCGGCAAAAGCAATGTCAGGAAAAGTCCCCGCAGGAATAGAAGCGATATGGCCGCTTGAAGGGGGAGTCATCGCTAATTTCGACATGACGCAGGAACTCATCAAATACTGCCTGAAGCGCGTCAGCTCCAACAATACTTTCATGGTACACCCGCGAGTCGTAATCTCAATCCCCGCTGAAGTTACAGAGGTTGAACGGAAAGCAGTCATTGACGCTACACTAGGGGCGGGAGCTAGTGAGGCTTACGTTGTCGAGGAACCAATAAGCGCGGCGCTTGGAGTCGGTCTGCCTATTGACCGTCCGTCAGGCTGCATGATTATCGACATCGGCGGGGGAACATCGGAAGTCAGCGTTATATCACTCGGCGGAATTGTCGTAACATCTTCACTCCGCACTGCCGGGAAAATGATGGACAACGCAATAATCACAATGGTACGTCAGAGATACGCGCTCTTAATCGGAGAATCTACCGCTGAGGAAGTCAAGAACACAATCGGATCTGCCCTGCCCCTGAATCCTGAGCTTGAAATGAGCGTTAAAGGCCGGGACTTGTCAGACGGCCTCCCTAAATCCGACATAGTATCATCGATTGAAGTCCGCGAGGCAATGGAGCCTATATTCACGGGGATTGAAGACATGGTGAAAGTTGCGCTAGAGAAAATGCCGCCCGAACTGGCGAAAGATGTTGTTGACCGGGGAATTATCCTCACGGGAGGAGTCGCACTCATGCGGGGATTCAGCGAGAGATTATCACGCGCCATAAACACGCCCGTAATTGTCGCCGAACAGCCGCTAAACTCGGTGGCATTGGGAGTCGGGAAAATCCTCGACAACCTCGGCACAATGAAACGCGGATTAATGTCCGTTCAGCACGGCTCGCGCTAATACATGGACAACAGCAGGAATCATACCCGCGAATTTGTACACGGAATCACGGCGTTAATACTGGCGTTATTCCTTCTCGGCGTAAGCTCCGGGCTTGGCATAATGAAGAACATTGTTGACCTCTGGGGGGCTGTGCTGTTTATTCCTGAATACCCCGCTGTAGTGATGAGGGAAATATATTTAGGCTGGCGTTCATGGTCGAGGGACAAGAATTTTCTTGCGTCAGAAGTAACGCGCCTGCGGAATGAGAATGCGAGTCTCCGTCTTGAGCTTGCGAAAATCGCCGGGGAGAAAATATATTCCGATGACAGGAAGAATGACTCCCGCACTGCCCGCGTAACTCTCCGCGCTCCTATGTCATGGTGGAGCGAGATACGCATTGACCGTGGCGGGAAGGACAAAATCACGCAGGGGCTTCCCATCTTCAGCGGGGGCTGGCTTGTCGGGAGAGTCAGCACCGTTTCGGCTCTGTCGTCATGGGCGGAGCTGATTACGTCATCTTCATTCATGATTCCTGCTGTCATCGAGGAGACCCGCGAGCTTGGAGTCGTTGAGGGGGACGGTAACGGCTCTGTATTGCTGCGCTACATACCTGCCGGGCGCGGAGTCCGTTCGGGAATGAAGGTAAGCACGGCCATGATTGGCGAGGAATTACCGCCGGGACTCCCAATCGGGCAGATTGCGGGCGAGTTCAACATTGGCAATGACGGCTACACTACGTACAGGATAGAGCCGGGCGCGGACTTGTCGCGGTTCTACACGGTGAATTACTGATGGTTATCGTGATATTGTGGCTCATTCAGGACTTATTGACGGTCTTCACGGGAGGCGGAATGCAGATTCCCGGGCTGTTCATTCTCGGCGTGGTATGTCGGCTTCTGCTTGACGACGGGAGCGGAGACGGAAATTTATGGGGAATATGGACGGCGTTCGCGGGCGGAATTTTGTGGGACTTGCGCTGGATAGGGATACCGGGATTCTTCACGCTGGGCTATGTCATTGTCGTGCTGATTGTGATACAGGTCTGGGGAATGATTCCTCCTCAGGGCAGAGTCTCAGGGACAAATATTATAGTCTTCATACTCCTCGAATGCTCGCAGCTTATTCCGCCGTTACTCCCGGTGCTTATACTCGGAGGCAATACGGGCTGGGCATATTTCCTGACACAACAAATTTGGGCATTGCCCGCGATACTTTTCACGATGTATATATACCTGAAGACAGCAAGAGACAGGACGGTTTGACATGGAAATATTAGACAGCCGACTGAAGATAATAATCGGGTGCATGGCGTTGTCTGTGGGAATATTAATCACGGGGCTTTGGTTCTGCCAGATTCACCAGAGCGACAAATACGTTAGATTAGCGCACAGCAACAGGCTCAGGATGATACGTTTTCCCGCGCCCAGGGGAGAAATTTTTGACCGCAACGGAGTCCCCCTCGCCGTGAATGATACTACCTTCTGCATAATGGGCTACCCTCTCGACCTCAACACGCCCGAAAAATTACAGCGTCTCAGCAAAATACTAATGAGGCACGGAATCCCCTTCACCGTTTCAGACTTGGAGAAAACAATCAAGCAGCAGAGATTAGCCCCCTACCGTGTAATGAAGATAGTACCCAACCTGACAATGACTCAGATGGCCGAGCTTGTCGCGGACTATGAATTTCCGCATGAGCTTTTCCCGTTAAGCGTCTGGCGCAGGACTTACCCTGCCGGGACTACAGCGGCTAACATCATCGGCTACGTCGGCGAAATCTCAGAGGGTGAACTCAAGACTCGCGCTGAGGACGGCTACGCGGGCGGGGACTTAATCGGGAAATCGGGAATTGAGCGGTCATATGAGTCAGTCCTGAGAGGGTCTCCGGGTCAGGAGGCATTAGAGGTTGACGCAAGGGGGCGAAAGATTCGGACTCTTGACGCAAATCCGGCTGTGAAGGGCGAGGATATACGGCTGACAATCGACATGGGAGCGCAGAAATTAGCCGTTGAGCTTCTCAAGAACTGGAAGGGCGCAATTGTCGCAATGAATGTTGAGACGGGAGCAGTCATCGCACTTGCCTCAAGCCCGGTTTACGACAACAATCCGCTGTCATGGGGGGTTTCCGGCCGCGAATGGAACGCGATAATGTCAGACCCTGAACGCCCAATGCTGAACCGCGCAATCGCCGGAGTCTACCCTCCCGCAAGCACCTTCAAGGCGTTCATGTCAATCGCCGCTCTTGAGGAGGACAGCATAACGCAGTCGACAATGATACCCTGCCGGGGCGGACTGAGATACGGCTCTCACCTCTTCAAGTGCTGGAAACATTCCGGTCATGGCTCATTGAACGTAATCGGAGGGCTTCAGCATTCCTGCGATGTGTTTTTCTACCAGACGGGACTCCGCACAGGAATTGACGACCTAATCAAATGGGGCAGGAAATTTCACTTAGGCGAGCCTACCGGGATTGATTTGCCGGGTGAAAGCGGCGGGAACATTGCCGGGCCTGAGTGGAAATTGAGACGCTTCAAATCAGCCTGGGCCGGTGGCGACACGGTGAATTACTCGATAGGGCAGGGCTACATGCTCATGACACCGATACAGATAGCCCGCGAATATGCCGCAATCGCCAACGGGGGAAAAATGGTAACCCCTCACCTTTGCGCGAAAGGCTACAGGACTCCCGAAAACATAGGGCTGAATCCCGCAAAGCTCGAAATAGTCCGCCGGGGTCTTGAGGCAGTCGTCAGCAGGGGAACAGGATCAAGGGCAGGGCGTTTCGGTGTTCACGTTGCGGGCAAGACAGGAACGGCGCAGAACTCACACGGGGACGATCACGCGCTTTTCGCCGGATATGCTCCCGCTGAGGCTCCGAAATATGTCGCAGTCGCTGTGATTGAGGGGGGAAAACATGGCAGCAGTGTCGCCGGGCCTGTGGTGGGTCAGATGCTCGCTCATTTGCTTTCACACTAAAACGGGCTTATTTACAGTATAATATTCTCACACAAAATTTTGACAGATGACTCAATGATGAAGATACCAAGCATAAACATACTCAAGAAATTACGCCGCCCCGAAGCGCATATAAAGCTCGAAAGAATGCATTACGGGATAAAATTTTTCCTGCCTGAAACGCTTTCTGAGGACGAACTATTGAAGCTCCTTGTGAGAATCCCCGCAAGCGCGTACAAGCTCCCGGACGAACAGGGGATAGCCCTCGATTTTTCCGGGCGCGAATGTTCACGCAGACTCATACTTCACATGCTAAACAGCATAGTTTGGGAGAAAGGAATAAAAATTGTCTCGTGGCTCTCATCGAATGAAAACAGCGTAAAGCTCTTCATGGCCGCGGGACTCTCAACGTCAGAGCCTCCGCTGAATATTCCCGGCGCAAAGAAGCCGGAGTCCCAAGAGTCCCCGAAAGAACACAAGCGAATCCCCGGCCTCAAAATCGTATACGGCTCCATGAGGTCAGGCCACAAGGTAGACACGGACGGCGACGTTCTCGTATGGGGACACATGAATCCCGGCGCGGAGATTGTCGCGGGCGGAAGCGTTATTGTAGCGGGCAGGCTCTTGGGAGTCGTTCACGCGGGGGGCTACGGAAGGGATGATGTTTTTGTCATGGCGGGGCAGTTCGAGACTCCGCAGGTGAGAATAGCCAACAAATTATGTTTTGCTGACCCGAAATCTACGGCTTGCTGGCGGAAATCCGTCCTCATTACGCTTGAAGATGGAACGCCGGTAATCAGGGAGAATAAATTTCTGCAGGCACGTAAAAATGAACAGGAGGGTAACATAAACTAAATGGCAGCACGTGTAATAGTAACGACTTCAGGCAAAGGGGGAGTCGGCAAGACAACTTCAACCGCAAACATTGCCGCGGCTCTTGCGAAGTTCGGGAAAAAGGTTGTGGCGATTGACGCCGATGTAGGACTGCGGAATCTCGATGTCATTATGGGACTCGAAAACAGAGTCGTCTACAACTTCATTGACGTAATCGAGAAGACATGCAAACTTTCAGCGGCTCTCGTGAAGGACAAAAGAGTCCCCGGACTCTACCTTCTTCCGGCGGCTCAGACCCGCACAAAAGACGCTGTGAACCCGGAGCAGATGGTCGCGCTTGTTGAAGAAATGAGGCCGGATTTTGACTTCATATTGCTTGACTGCCCTGCGGGAATTGAGGGAGGCTTCAAGAATGCTGCGGCGGGGGCTGATGAGGCACTCGTTGTAACGACTCCTGAAATACCCGCAGTGAGGGACGCTGACCGCATTATAGGAATGCTCGAATCAATGGGCAAATCTCCCATCAGGCTTATCATCAACCGACTCCGGCCTAACATGGTACAGGACGGCGACATGCTAGCAAAGGATGATATTCTTGATGTTCTGTCGATTGACCTTATCGGTGTAGTTCCTGAAGACGAGAGCGTAATACGGTCAACAAACAACGGCGAGCCTATGACAATGACGCTTGACTCTCCGGCGGCTCATGCGTATTTGAACATTGCCGAGAGGATATTGGGCAGGGATGTTCCGTTAATGGACCTCGAAAGCTACGCGACACGGGGATTCCTCAGCAAGATAAAGAGATTCTTCAGCGGGAAGCGCAAGAGGTGATAACGAGATGGGATTCCTGAGCAAATTTTTCGGAGGAGGGAATGACGGTTCAAGCCAGAAAGCGAAAGACCGTCTCAAAATCGTATTGATACACGACAGGACAGACATATCACCGCAGCTACTTGACAATCTCCGGGACGAAATTGTAGCGGTTCTCGCCAAGTACATGGACATTGACACGCAGAAGATAGAGATTGACCTCGACCACGACGACAACGCAGTAGCACTCGTAGCGAACATTCCTATACTCAGGATAAAGCGCGGGAAAGTCGCCAGCCTTACGTAACAATCACAGCGGAAAATGCAGACATTCTGGGCCTCACTGAAGGAAGATTTATCCCTCACTGACAGGCTCATGCTTTTCTGTGCGCTAATGCTGTCATTATGGGGGGTATTCTGCATATACAGCGCGGCGGCGGGGACTGAGGGGCGCGGCTTTGATTATGCGTTCCGCCAGTCGGCATGGCTTTTCGTGAGCGTGATATTTATGCTGCTAGTTATGATTGTCGGACATCACAAAATGCTTGAGGGTGCGTATTACCTTTTCGGGCTGTCGCTGCTGTTACTGTTCCTGACTCTTTTGACTCCCAAGGTGAAGGGGGCGCAGTCATGGCTGGGATTCGGGGGCGTGAGATTCCAGCCGTCAGAGTTTGCGAAAATCTCAATCATCCTCACGATGTCAAAATTCATGAGCCGTTATCCTCCGCTTGACTTCAAGACGTTCATGATGTGCCTGGGCGTGATAATGATTCCCGTGTCGCTCGTTCTGTTACAGCCTGACGCGGGGAGCGCGCTTGTTTTTCTCGTTATATCATTCGGAATGCTGTGGGCGGCTGGGACTCCGTTCAAATATCTTGGCGGGCTTGCGGGCTTGGGACTGTCGGCACTTCCTTTCCTGTATTTTATGCTGAAGGACTATCAGAAGAACAGAATACTAGTTTTCATTGACCCTATGCGAGATCCGTTAGGGGCGGGCTACAACGTCATACAGTCGCGAATAGCAGTCGGCTCCGGGGGGATGTCGGGAAAAGGCTTCATGATGGGTACTCAGAGCAAGCTAAAATTCCTTCCTGAGCCACATACGGATTTTATCTTCAGTGTTTTTTCGGAGGAGTTTGGGTTTATCGGCAGTATGATTCTTATCGCGCTATTCTCGGTCTTATTGTTCCGGGTAATCATGGCCGGAGTCAGGAGCCGTGAGAGGCGGTGCAAAATACTTGTTGCGGGCGTTGCGTCATGGCTGTGGTTTCAGATGTGCGAGAGCATCGGAATGAGCATAGGACTATTGCCGATTACGGGACTCCCTCTGCCGTTCCTGAGCTACGGGGGAAGCTCCCTGCTTGCGGTGTTCATTGCGCTGGGACTCGTGGCAAGCGTATACATTGAGGGGGGAAATTCGCGGCATGGATTCTAGCGGGGAATATGGCCGGGAAAACGCGAGTCCCTCATTGAAGCGGGAAGCCCGATCCCCATCGGGTGAATCCCGCCTAGCCCCTGAGCCTTTCTTTTGCCTTGTCCCAGAATGCGTCAAGCTCCTCAAGACTGTAATCGGAGATTGATTTTCCCTCGTTACGGGCTAATTCCTCCATAATCATGAAGCGTTTTGTGAATTTCCTGCACACCATATTCAAAGCCGCGTCCGGGTCAACATTGAGCCTTCTTGCGATATTCACGGCCATGAAAAGGACATCGCCAAGCTCCTCGGCCATGTGGGCAGGGTCATTTTCCCTTGCGGCGTCTTTGAGTTCGTGAATTTCCTCGTCAAGTTTCGCGAACAATGGCTCAGTCTCTCCCGCAGGCCAGTCAAAACCGACATGTTTCACCTTTCCTTGAATCCTGTTGGCTTTAAGCAGGGGCGGAAGTCCGTCAGGGATTCCCGCAAGTATGGATGTGCTTTCGTGCTTCTCTCTGCGTTCCTCAGCTTTGATTTTCTCCCAGTTGCGTAAAACCTCGTCGCTGTCGTCGGCTTTAACGTTCCCGAAAACATGAGGGTGCCGGCGTATGAGCTTGTCGCAAATTCCCCGCACAACGTCTTTCATGTCGAACGCTCCCGAATCTTTTGCGATTGAGGCGACAAATACAACCTGAAGCAGCAAGTCTCCGGCTTCCTCGCGGATTTCGGCCATGTCGTTTTTGGTGATTGCATCGGCGAGTTCGTATGCTTCTTCTGTTATGGGAGTGCGTAAAGTTTCGAGGGTCTGCTTTCTGTCCCACGGGCAGCCGTCCGGGGCGCGGAGCCTCTCGATGATGTTCACGATTTCGTCAAAGTAATGTGAGCTTTCTATGATTGATTCCTTCTTGCCTGAAATTTTTTGTGATATTGAAATTATATCAGGTTGAGTTCTGCGCGGGCTGAGGCTGAAATGTGCAGAGTCAGAAAAGTCAATGCTTTCGCCGTCCGGCATGGAGTAATACATAGCACCGTGTCTCGTGAGCTATTCTGCGGAAAAATTACAGTGCCGGGAAATATCAAAAGTCAGTAAAAGTCATTAGTCGATAATAATAAATTCTCCCGATATGGTAAAAGAAAGTCAGTAATATAATTCTCCGTGCTGTGAGGGAAAAAGAGATACTCACAGGAAAATACAAAAGGAGAGATGTTACAATGGCAAGATACCCAATGATGAGAATGATGGATCCTGAAAGCATGATTGATACGTTCATGAGGGGATTTAATGAGCCGTTTTTCACGGAGGCATTCACGGAGGCCGGCGCAAAAACTGACCTTTACCGCAAGGACGGCAAAATCTACGCAGAGGCAGAGCTTCCCGGAATCAATCCCGATGATGTAGAGTTACATGTTTACGGCGACAGGCTCACGCTTTCGGCGGAGAAGAAATCTGAGTCAACAGAAGGCGGGAAAGACAAGAGCTATTTCCGCAGTGAGAGGCGTTACGGGAAAATAGAGCGTGTAATCTCGTTCCCCGTTGAGGCTGACCCGGAGACCGCAAAAGCAACCTTCAAGAACGGAGTCCTCACTGTCGAAATCGCAGAGAAATCCCAGGACAAAGCGCACAAGAAAGTCGCAATAACTTCCGAAGCATAACACCCCTTAACCCATTGTTACCCCCCTCCGTGAACGGTATCCCCCTAAATTAGGGCGGTATTGAGTGCAAGCGGAAGGGGGAATTTTTTTTTTGCGGCCTGTGATATGTATGATATATTACGGGTCATGATAGACATCAAAAATTTATCCCTCTCATTCGGTGAACATGTAATATTCCGGGGGCTTAACCTCCAAATCACAAACTCGGCCCGGCTCGGCATCGTCGGCGCGAACGGCGCAGGGAAAACTACCCTCCTGCGGGTAATTATGGGCGAGGTTGAAGCGGACTCAGGAGTCATTGAGCGGTCGCGGGGACTCACTGTCGGCTGTCTCCCTCAAGACTTGGCGGAACTGGAGTCCGTACCCCTCATGCAGTACCTTAAAGACAAGGCCGGAATATCACAGGCTGAGGCGAAACTCCGGGCTGTCGAGGAAAAATTATCGCAGTCAGCAGAAAATCATGAAGCACTTTTGCAGGAATATTCGCGGCTTGAGAGACGCTTTGAGGATTCCGGGGGGTTCTCGTTCGAGGCTATGGCCATGAAAGTTTTGCGCGGACTCGGCTTCAGGAAGGGCGATGAGTCGAAAAACTGCCGGGACTTTTCCGGCGGATGGAAAATGAGAATCGCTATGGCCGGGCTGTTGCTGTCATCTCCTGATGTGTTACTGCTTGACGAGCCTACGAATCATCTTGACACGGAGTCTATGGAATGGCTTGAAGGCTGGCTCAGGACTCACAAGGGCGCGGTTGTCTCAGTCTCACATGATACGCGCTTTCTTGAGAACACCGCCGAAAATATCGCAGACCTTGAGCACGGAGTCATTACCCTTTACCCTTGCAGTTATGACGAATATTTACAGGCAAAAGAGCAGAGCCGGGAATTGCTGCGGAAAGCATTTGCCCGTCAGCAGTCAGAAATCAGGCACATAGAGTCATTCATTGACCGCTTCAGGTACAAGGCCACGAAAGCCGCGCAGGTTCAGAGCCGTATAAAGCAGCTTGAGAAAATCGAGCGCATAGAATTATCACAGGACGCAAAATCCGTGAAGCTCACAATCCCGGAAGCACCTCCAAGCGGGCGGGAAGTCCTCAGAGTCTCAGACCTCGCGAAATATTATGACGGCGTGAAAGTATTTGAGGGCGTGAATTTCGTCATCGAACGCGGTGAAAGAGTCGCCCTTGTCGGGGTAAACGGCGCGGGAAAATCGACACTGTTACGCCTTCTGAGTCTCACAGAATCGCCCACATCAGGAAGCATTAAGCACGGCCATAACGTGAAATTCTCGTACTACTCACAGGAGAGCGCACAGAATATCAGCTACTCCAACACAGTATGGGAGGAAGCCCGCTCGGTTTCGTCAAAGCTGAATGATGTCGAACGGCGGAATTTGCTGGGGGCGTTTCTGTTTTCGGGGGATGAGATATACAAGCCCGCAGGCGTTCTTTCAGGCGGGGAGAAGGCAAGACTCGCGCTGTACAAGCTGATGATTGAGCCGACAAATTTTCTCATTCTCGATGAGCCTACGAATCATCTTGACACTGACACGCGGGAAATTGTTGAACGGGCATTGCTCAAATATCAGGGTACTTTGCTGATTGTCTCACATGACCGCCATTTTCTTGACGCTCTCGCAGAAAGGGTGCTTGAGATTCGGGACGGGAATTTGTACGATTACCCCGGAAATTACTCGTGGTTTCTTGAGAAGAGAGAACAGACTATAACGCCTGCCGATGACATGAAGCAGTCAGCAAAAACAAAATCCCCTAAGCGTGATGACAATCTCCGGGAGATTCGCGAAATCAAGAAGGCTGTCTCACAGGCAGAGAAAGAAATCTCCGGCCATGAGTCGAGAGTCGCAGAGATTGACGGGCTATTGTGCCTGCCTGAAACGCTGAGGGACTCGCAGAAAGTCCAAGCCTTAATGACGGAACGGGCTAATCTTTCGCGGGGGCTTGAAGAATTATATTCTCGTTGGGAAAATTTGAGCCTGAAACTTGACGGCCTGAAAGGATGATACTTAGTGAGTGATGTTACTGTAATTTGCTGTTGGACGAATGAGAAAATGTACGCTGACTTCCTGAACACGCTGAAGAGTCAGAATATCCCCTGCGAAATTATTGGGATAGATAACCGCGGCAACAAGGCTTTCACGTCCTGCGCGGCGGCGTATAATTCGGTAATCGCTGAAATTGATACTGAGTATGTGATTTACTCCCATCAGGATATTTTGCTGACGGACTCAGACTCGCTGGGAAAATTTCTGTCATACCTTCAGGAAATCGGCCATGATGATATTCTCGGAGTCGCAGGGACTAAATTCGACAGCGGCGGGATATATTCCGGTTTAACCCACAAAGGCAGAGACGGAAAATTATCCCCGGCCGGAAGGAATAATATTGACGGCGGAATAATGGAATGCGACACGGCTGACGAGTGTTTTTTCGGGGGACATACCGAACATTTCAGGGATTATCCGTTTGACGCGGAAACCTGTAACGGATGGCATTTGTACGCGGCTGAATTATGTATCAGGGGAAAAGCTCAGGCCGTCGGCAAAACATATATATGCGCCGTTCCTATAATGCATTTGTCATACGGCAATATAAATCTTGCGTTTTACCGGGATTTCTTCAGGCTGTGCAGGAAATATTCGGGCAAGTTCCCTGTGATTCGCACGACATGCGCGTTTTCGCGGACGGATTTATTTCACCTTCTGCCGAGATTCATATACCTTTGCGGAGGGGTAATTCTCAGGAAACTGGGACTCTATAATCTGGTGAAGAAATTATTACATTGACTGAAGGCGCAAACTTTTCGCGGAACTCTCTCATTCATTGCGGGCGATACCCTGCACTGAGGCAGAAATTTACCCCCCGCGATGATTCACGGAGGGTACGCACATCCTTTACGCTTTGGCCATATTCACGAGGCGCGCTCCGAGGTCATACGCCTTCTTCAGGTCTTCCGGGAAAACTTCCTCCCTGTGTCTCGCTTTCTCCGGCTCGCTGAACATGCTACAGTCATAGCGCGAGTAGTCCGCAAACTGGTATGTGTTGTACGCGCAGACAGTCTCGCAGTGGCCTAACACGAGCTTCATTGCGTCAGCGTTCGGCGCAAGGTATTCGGGGTAATGAATCTTTGCGGCTAAATCTTCCGGGCAGTTCATTGTGTAGATTATTCCGCTGTAAATCGTTCTGTCGATCGCTCTCGGCCTCGTTCCGTCCGGGTTGACCTCGTATTTCATGATTGGGAATAGCAGCCGCTCAATGAATGACCTGAACATGCCAGTGGGATAACTGAAGTACACCGGGCTTCCGGCGATAATGACATCAGACGCTAGTGCCTTCTCCAAGACTGGCCGCAAATCATCACGGTACGCACAGAGTCCTGCGGTCTTGTTGTTCTTGACCTTGCACGCAAAGCACGACACGCACCCTTTGAACTTGTAATCGTAAAGGTGAATCATTTCGCACTCAGCCCCGGAATCGCTTGCTCCCTTCATGGCCGACTCTAACATTTTGTGAGTGTTCCAATTTTTTCGCGGCGAACCGTTCACAAACAAAGCCCTCATTTTTCGTATTGCCCCCTCCGATATGATAGGAGTATTATACTAAACGGCATGGCGATATTAATTCCTCAATAGAATAACGAAAGGAGCAGACCTCAACATGACCTCAAGAATCTTCAAGGCTGAGTCGCAGTACAAAGCATTCATTTTGTCGCTGGCAGTTTTCGGGCTGGCTTACGGATTGTATAAAGCGGTCCTCGATAATTATCTGGCGGAGATAGTCAGCATGTCGCAGTTTGACCGGGGAGTCTCTGAGTTCTTCCGGGAGCTTCCCGGCTTTATGCTGGTGTTCGTTCTCGCGCTGCTCTATGAATTTTCCGCAGAAAAAATCTTCAAGGCCGGAGCGGTAATAATGCTTGCGGGAATGGCTATGCAGTCAGTGATTCCGGCAAGCCGTTTCCTCGTAACATGCGCTGTTTTCGTGTACTCTCTCGGAGAGCATATGCAGTACGGAATGAGAAGCACCCTCGCGCTTGAGTACGCCAGAAACGGCAGGGGAGGCGCGGCACTCGGCCTGCAAAATTCCGCGTACCAGTTCGGGACATTGGCCGGGTATATCGTTGTGGCGATCGTGTTCGGACTCATGGCCGGGAAAATGAATCTCTACCGCCCTGTGTTTGTCGTCTCGTCAGCAATAACACTAATCGGATTCGTAATCACCCTGAAAATGACGGGCAGAAGCGGGCATGAACATACCGTAACAAGATTCTACTTCCGCCGAAAATACTTCAAGTTCTACATGCTTGAGATATTCTACGGGGCAAGAAAGCAGATTTTCTTCACGTTCGGGCCGTACCTGCTTGTATTATTTTACGGGGCGGGGGCTATGGCGATAAGCATATTGTTCGCGCTGTCAGCAATAGCAACGTTCATATTCTCGCCGATTGTCGGGAAGATTATTGACCGTTACGGCTACAAAATTGTGATGGTAATGGACACGCTTATACTTGTTATTGTGTGCTTCTTCTACGGTTTCGCACATCATATTTTCCCGAAAAATATAGCGTTCCTCGTCTGCTGTGTGAATTACATCCTCGACGCTGTAATCTCCCTCGCGTCAATGGCCTCAAATGTATACGTTCAGGACTTATCCGACACTCCTGAAGAGGTCAAAGCGACAATAGCGACAGGAGTCTCAGTCAATCATTTAATCACTATACTGATTGCGTTATTCGGGGGATGGATATGGCAGACGATGGGAATCGAGACGCTTTTCATGATGTCGGCGATTTTCGGACTGTTCAACAGCGCATACGCCGCGACGATTAACACGGAGGACAGCAGGCGGGCTTTTGTGTGAGTGAGTGAAAATGGGAGAGTCTGAAGTGCGAGATTCTCCCGTGAATATTGCTACCTTGCGCGGGGTCTATGATGTCCGGGGTGGCTGTGCCTTGCGACCGGGTGAGGGACTCTGTGATGAGGCGGGGCGGGGCGGTAATGCGGACGCGGTGCGGGGCAATACACTGTTCTGTCTCTGTCCCTCGGCAAATTGTTGTGGATTACCATTCCGGCGATTACTCCCACGATTCCGGCGGCGATTATTGTCCCGGTGTTGTCGTCTTTCCTGATTACTGTATCATTCTGCTGTGCTGGAGTCGTTTTTGCTGACGGCCGTACGGTTCTGCCTGACGCGGCGGCTAAGAGTGCTCTTCTCTGCGAGGGCGTAACGGCTTCTGGATATTCCGAGATTAGGCGGGTTACTGCGCTCCGGCAAGTCTCAGACATTCTCCCGCCTTCCGACACCCATAACATGCAGGCGCGCCTTTCTTCCGGCAAAAGATTCGCAAATGCGCTCGTGCCTGAATAAGTTATCATTGCATCGCGCGCTTCTTCCTCGCTGTAAGCAAATGACATTGACGAAAAAATTATGACGAGTCCGAGTGCTGATAGTGTGAGCAAAATTTTTCTCATAGTTTCATTCCACCTTTCATGGCCGGATAATAGCACGGAGTCATATAGAGATTGTGAATATACCGTATAATATCCCTAATCCATAACGAGAGAGGAAAAAGAAAATGGCGCCTTGTTTTTCACACAGCTACATTTCTCCACTTGGCGGGATAACTTTGTGCAGCGACGGGGAAAATATCACAGCCCTGTATTTTTCTGACATGCTCAGGGAAGACAGCGCACACGCTGAACCTCAAAGCCTGCCGGTGTTTGAACAGGCTCGCGAATGGCTCGATATATATTTCAGCGGAAAGAAACCGGGCTTTATCCCTCCGCTGAAGATTGAAGGCTCAGAGTTTCACAGGTCAATATGCGGAATAATTCTCACAATAACTTTCGGCCATGTCATGACGTATTCAGAAATAGCGAAGGTGAACGCTGAACGCAGGAAAATTCCGGGCATATCCCCGCAAGCTGTTGGCAGAGTTGCCGCGAACAACAAAATACTCATCATGATACCGTGCCACAGGGTTATAGGCTCAAAAGGGAGTCTCACAGGCTACAGCGGAGGAATCTCACGTAAATTGAAGCTGCTTGAGCTTGAAGGGTTTGACATATCCCAGCTGTCAAAGCACTAAACACACAAAGGAGGCAAAAATCACATGGGAATGAGAGGTATTCACACGTCAGTAAATGACATAAGACGCGCAATTTTTTCTGAGGTCGCAAAATTATCCTATAACTACAAGCCCGGCGATCTCTCCGAAATGGAGCGCATACCGTACAGAGTCATCCCCGGAGAAATCTCACACTACCGCGATGATGTCTTCCTCGAACGCGCAATAGTCCGCGAAAGAATCAGGCTGGCAATGGGACTCCCTCTCCGAAAAGCCTCCGAACATGCTCCCGTCTCAACAGGCGCTGAAGAATGCGTACACCCGGAGAAATACTACCAGCCCCCGCTGATCAACATAATCAAGTTCGCGTGCCACTCATGCCCGGACAACAAAGTAGTAATCACAGACCAGTGTCAGGGGTGTATTGCCCGGCCATGTTCGCAGGTCTGTCCGAAAGACGCAATATATTTCGAGCGCGGACAGGGGCATATCAATTACGAGAAGTGCATAAAGTGCGGGAAATGTATGGGCGTGTGTCAGTACGGCGTAATTCTGAGAATGCAGAGGCCCTGCGCTGTTGCCTGCGGAATGAAGGCTATTGTTACGGACGAATACGGGCGGGCGGACATAGATCAGGAAAAATGCGTGTCCTGCGGAATGTGCCTGGCTAACTGTCCTTTCGGGGCGATTGCGGACAAGGCTCAAATATTCCAGTGCATTCAGGCAATACGGAGCGAGACTCCTGTTTACGCGGCTATAGCTCCTGCTGTGGCGGGTCAGTTCGGGAAGACTCTTACGCCTGAGAAAATGCGGGCGGCGTTTATGGCACTGGGCTTTGCTGACGTTATAGAGGTTGCCGTGGGCGCGGACTTATGCACATTGCAGGAGGCTGAAGATTTCGTGAAGGAAGTCCCCGACAGACTGCCCTTCATGGGAACATCGTGCTGTCCGGCGTGGTCAGTCATGGCAAAAAAAGAGTTCCCGCAGTTCGCCGAATGTATCAGCATGGCATTGACTCCGATGGTCTTGACCGGGCGACTCATCAAGAAGGAACACCCCGGGTGCAAGGTTGCCTTCATTGGGCCTTGCGCGGCGAAAAAACTAGAGGCAAGCCGCAGAAGCGTACGGAGTGATGTTGATTTTGTGCTTACGTTCGAGGAAGTACTCGGAATGTTTGAGGCCAAAGAGGTAGATTTCGACTATCTTGAGAAAATGCCCGTGCCTGACAACGCAAGCGCGGACGGACGCGGGTTTGCTGTGTCGGGCGGAGTCGCTGAGGCTGTCGTGAATTGCATCAAGAATCTTCACCCGGAACGTGAAGTACTCACCGAACGCGCCGAGGGTCTCAATGACTGCCGGAAAATGTTGCTGATGGCCAAAGCAGGAAAGCGGAACGGTTATTTGCTTGAGGGCATGGCCTGCCCCGGAGGGTGTGTAGGCGGAGCGGGAACGGTTGAGCTTATCACGCAGGCGGCCGGGGAAGTCGCGAAAATCAAGCGTATCAGCAAGAAGGCTCATGCCTATGAGAGCGAGTTCGAGAAAATTTTGCCTGATCTTGAGGAATAGCGGCTGAGAATTTTTGCGGCCTTGTTATTTTTTGCCTGCGGGATTTGGAGTCATGCTTTTTTCCTGCGGGCAAATTTCTTTTCTCCTCATCTTTCGTGAAATCGTCTGTACCGCCCCGCTCACTAGTCGCAGGCCACCCCGCTAAGGTAATTGACCGCGATGTTCAGTGGAAATTTTAACGGCTGATATAATTATCACTTACGCAAAAAATCTCATAGCAAAGGAAAATCAGCCATGAAACTTGAAATTGAGCGTCAAGACTTCCTCAAAGCGTGGCAGAACGCCGAGAAATTAACCGCGTCAAAGACATCAAACGAGTCAGCAAAAGGAGTCCTGATTACAGCGTCAGAAGACAATACAGTGATTCTTGAGGCCACAGACCTAAGCACCTCAATACGATGCCGGGCAAAAGGCGCAAACGTTACAGAGCCGGGAAAAGCCGTAATCCCAGCCGCGATTTTCGGGGGCATTCTCCGCAAGTTAGACACAGAAGACTTTGTGCTTGAAGTAAATTCCGAGCGCGGATTCCTCA
This sequence comes from Synergistaceae bacterium, assembly GCA_017540085.1. NCBI lineage: Bacteria > Thermotogati > Synergistota > Synergistia > Synergistales > Synergistaceae > Synergistaceae bacterium. Next base: position 47,470 of record JAFYBQ010000019.1, read on the forward strand.
ACGCAGGCCGCAATAAAATGCGTTTCGCTGTAATTTCCGCTGAGACGTTCCCGAACATCCCGGAAAGCTCATCCGCTGAAGTCATCTGCGAAATTCCTGCCCCGGTTCTCGCCAGAATCATCGCTGAAGGAAGCTCGGCAGCCTCACAGCCTCAGGATTTCCCGAAATATCTCGGCACGTGCCTCATGAGGTGCTCAGGCGGTCAGCTCACAGCAGTGTCAACGGACGGTAAACGACTCTCACTCTCGAAAGCTCCCTGCATGGCCTCAAAGGATGAAGATTTACTGCTCCCGGCAAATTCCCTAAAGGAGCTGGGAAAGAATCTCGGCTCACTCGGCGAGGAGAAAACTGTGCGTATACTTTCCGGCGACTCTGTCGTGTGGTTCGGGCTTGAGGAAGCAGAGTACTCAATACGGAGCGTTGAAGCCTCGTTCCCGAAATATGAGCGCATACTCAACGAGGACAAGCACACTATACTGAAGACTAACGCCGCGGAATTGCTGAAAGTTCTTGAGCGTATCGACATAATCGCAAAAACTACGACGGCTCATATAATGTCAGTCTCAATGAATCCAGGCGGAGACATGAGAATCACAGCCCGCGCACCCGAATTAGGCACGGCAAGCGAGACACTTCAGCCCGAAATCACCGGGGAATATTTGCAGCTCGGCTTCAACGTAGGCTACTTCATGGACGGACTAAAGGCACTCGGAAATGAACAGGCCGTAATAGAGTTCTCCGGCGAGGAAGGACAGACACGCATGAAGCGCGACGGCACGGAAGATTTCCTGTATATGCTCATGCCCGCGAGGTTAAGCACTCAGGACGCTATGACTGAGGAAGAGTCAGCCGATTTCACTTCAGCACCATATGAGCCTATGCCCGAACCCGAAAATCAGCAGGAACAGCCGCAAGAGTCTCAAGAGTCAGAATCACAGCAGAATAACGAGTCTGATACCCCGTTTTAGCGTTGAAGATTGACCGCATAACCCTGCGAAACTTCAGGAACTTTTCAGGCCCGACCCTTGTAATAAACTGGGAGCCGGGTATAAATTTGATTCTCGGCAAAAACGGCGCGGGAAAAACAAATCTTCTTGAGGCTCTCAGCATTATTACAGGCTGGGGGGTCATCACGGGCGGCAAAACATCGGGCGTTGTCTCGTGGGACTCTCCGAATCACCGGGCGCAGCTGTCAGCAGAAATTTCCGGCAATGAAACTTTCACTGTTGACGCGGAAATCTCCGGGCGAATCTCTCTTAGGTTCAACGGGAAATCAGTATCATTCACGGATTTGCGGCTCTCTGTTCCGTCAGTAATATTCCTCACGGGAAATTTGTCCCTCATTGACGGCTCCCCGTCATCGCGGCGGCTTTTTGTCGACAGGCTATGCGCGCTGTTCGTGCCTCCGTTCGCGAAAAGGCTTGCGGATTTCAGGACGGTATTACGCTCCCGCATATCGCTGATGAGGCAGGGAAAGAGTCCTGCGCCTACGGATATTCCGTTCTTCAGGCTCGGAGGGTGGATTATGGACATTCGGCGGGGAGTTCTTGCGGAGATGTCGAAAATTATACCCCCCGGGAAATTCTCGCTGTCATTCGTTCCGGCCATGAATGCCCCCGGTGAAGTATACCTGCGCGAGATGACCGCGAAAACCTCAGCCCGTGAGACTTACGCCCAGCACCCTTTGTACGGCCCGAACTATGACGACATATCAATAACCGTAACAGAAACAGGAAGACCCGCGGCAACATCTCTCAGCCGGGGACAGAAACGGAGACTCATACTTCACATGATACTTACAGCGGGAAGGCTCATATCTCAGAGATTGGGACGTGAGCCGATATTGCTGCTTGACGATCTGACAGCGGAATTAGACTCGGACGGAAGGCAGTGGATTCTCCGCGAATTGTCCGCTACAGGCTGGCAGTGTTTCATTACAGCCCCGGAGAAGCCGTTTGTTACCCGCAAAAAACTGGGCGTGTTACATTTGCCCGGCTGACGGATATTCAGTGTTTGCGGATAATTTCACGTATTATGCTCATTCCCCCGCGCACTAAATCACAGTCCGCCTGGCTTCCCATATGCCCGACACGGAAGACTCTTCCCGCTAATTTCCCGTAGTTGCCCCCGACAGCGAGTCCCCGTTCGCGCAATGCCCCGTCAAATTCCGGCCATGTGAATCCGTCAGGCACATAGAAAGCTGTTACTGTAGGCGATAAATATTCCGCGCTCTTTGGGAAAAGCCGCAGTCCCATTTCACGCCCAAGATCCCGGCATAACTCCGCGGCGTTTTTGTGGCGTTCAATTACGGCCTCCTGCCCCTCTCGCATAATCATCTTCAGGGAAATATTAAGAGCCTTCATCGCGTTCCAGTCGTGAGTGTAGGGTGTGAAGTGTTCACGGGGGACATTTTCCCAGCCCAAATATGACTCATAGCCGGAATAATTCACGTCATGTATGACTTCCCACGCTCTTTGTGATATTGATGATATTGACAGGCACGGAGGCAGCGACAAAACTTTTTGGCTTCCCAAGAGGCCGATGTCGATTCCGCATTCGTCAGCGAAAAGCTCAGACCCTCCTGCGGACGACACAAAGTCAACAACAAAAAGCGCGCCAAACTCGCGGGCAATGCTCCCGATTTCAGCGAGGCACGGCGTTATTGTCCCTGAAGGTGTCTCACAATGGACAGCCGTAATCACGTCAGGCCGGAAGACTCCCGCGTGTTCATGGACTCTTTCAGGGTCAGGGACTTCATCATACGGGAACGCGCAAATCTCAGCCACAGCTCCGAGACTCCGCGCCATTTCCGCGAACCCCTCGCCGAATATCCCGGACGACACAGCAAGAAGCCTGCTTCCCGGCCTAAGCGTACATTTCAGCGATGCCCATAATACTGACATTGCCTCGCCGGATGTGATGACTATATCATTTTTTGTGTGAATAAGTTTCTGCGTCAGTGATTGATTCTCGCGGTAAAGGGTGAAAAATTCGTCCTCAATGTCGGGGCTTCCGTAATCACTGCTCCATGCTGATTTTATTTCTTCTGGGACTCTGACGGGGCCGGGGATAAGTCCGATTCTGTAACGCTCCATAACACTATCTCTTCCCTTTCTGCTGACGGGGTTTCGAGGTGAGAATGATATTATACGCGGTATTCACAGCCTGTATAATCATTCCCATCACAAAAATTTTCACGGGGGACTTCATTTCAGTGTATCAGGACTCATATCAGGTAATCGTAATCGGCGGAGGCCACGCAGGATGTGAAGCGGCGTTAGCGTGTTCGCGAATGGGAATCCGTACCCTAATGCTGAATCTTAATGTCGACAATACAGCATTAATGCCCTGCAACCCGTCAATAGGAGGCCCGGCAAAAGGTCATCTAGTGCGCGAAATTTCAGCGTTAGGCGGAGAACAGGCAAGGGCGGCGGACTATTCGACTCTCATGATTCGCTGGCTGAACACGTCAAAGGGCGCGGCGGTCAGAGCATTGCGGGCGCAGTGTGATCCGTTCATGTACAGCAGGTACTACAGGAAATTGCTGACGGCGCAAAACAATCTCGACATACATCAGGACGAGGCAGAAGAGATTCTGACGGAGGGCGGGAAAATTTCGGGCGTTCTCACCCGGCACGGCTCACGCTATAATGCGCGGGCTGTCGTGATTGCGGGAGGGGTATACATGGCCGGGCGAGTCTTCATGGGTGATATTTCGTTCAGCTCCGGGCCTATGGGTCAGCAAAATTCCGCAAAGCTCGCACAGTCCCTTTCACGTTTGGGCATTAATACCGGGAAAATGCGTACCGACACGACTCCCCGTCTCAACATTCACACGATAGACTTCACCGGGATGACTCCGCAATTGTCCGAGAATGAGCCGCTCTGCTTTGACATTTTCGGGGAAGGGATGATTTATGCCGACTCGGATTATGCCTGCTATTTTTCGCGGACGACAGAGAAGACCTACGAAATTTTGTCGCGGAATATTTCACGGTCTCCGCTTGTTACCGGGGACGTTTCAGCACATGGCCCGCGCTACTGCCCGTCGATTGAGGATAAATTTTTGCGCTTCCCTGACCACATAACGCACCCGATTGTGTTTGAGCCTGTATCGCCGTCAAATGATGAAGTCTACGTGCAGAATTTTTCCACGAGCCTGCCCTACGATGTGCAAGCCGAAATGATACACTCCCTTCCCGGCTGTGAACACGCAAAAATCATAAAGCCCGGCTACGGAATCGAGTACACATACATTTTGCCGAATCAGTTAAAGCACTCGCTAGAGAACAAGAATATACCCGGCCTGTTTTGCGCGGGCCAGGTGAACGGGACATCAGGCTACGAGGAAGCCGCCGCTCAGGGAATATTAGCGGGCATAAACGCGGCCATGTATGTGCGTAATGATGAGCCAATAATATTGGGACGCGATGAGGGATATTTGGGCGTTCTTGTCGATGACCTGACAACGAAAAACACCGATGAGCCTTACAGAATGCTTACAGGAAGGTGCGAGCATAGATTGTTATTGAGATGGGACAACGCCCCGCACAGATTATCGCGTTACGGGAGGAAGGCAGGACTGATTGACGACTCTCGCTGGGCATTCTTGGAGGAAAGATTCAGGCGTGAAGATGACGAGATTACGCGGCTGAAGTCAGCAAAAATTTCACCGTCAGCAGAAATTGAGACATTATGCGCGGCATACGGTGCTGAAATTCTGACCGAGACAATGACTCTTGCCGACTACATGAAGCACAGGGGAGTAACATATGAGCTTGCGGAAAAATTATCGCCGTCAGCAGAAAAACTCACACGCGAGGAAGCAGCCCATGTTGAGACGGAAATACGTTACGCGGGGTATCTTGAGCGTGAGAACAGAGTCGCAGGGAGAATGAAGAGTCTTGACGGCGCGAAAATCCCGGATGATTTCGACTATGACTCAGTGAAGGGACTCAGAGCCGAGAGCCTGCAGAAATTGAAGCGTTACAGGCCGGAATCGCTCGGCCATGCTCTGAGGATTTCGGGCGTTACTCCTGTTGACGTACAATTGATTTCGGTGATACTTTCGCGGGATGAGAGGAGGGGTAATCTAGATAGCATAAAAATATAATTTAGTGTAAAATAGTGCTATGGAAAACACGTATAACATAGCACAAGCAGCAAAATATTTAGGCTTTAAGGTAAAAACACTCCAAAAGTGGGACAGGGAAGGAAGGTTAATTCCCGCTTATCGAACTAAAACTAATCGGAGAGTTTATACGCAAAGCCAGCTTGACGAATTTATAGGATTGCGGACGCAAGATACACGCACAAGAGTTATAGCCTATTGCCGAGTATCAAGTACAGCACAGAAGCCGGATTTAGTAAATCAGCTTGAAATCCTGAAAGAATATTGCTCAAAGTCTGGATTATCTAACGTAGAGTTTATCTCGGAAATCGGCGGCGGATTAAACTTTGAGCGCAAGAAATTCCTTGAGATTATGGACGCAGTAGAACGGTATGAAGTGAAAATGCTGATAATCGCCCATAAAGACAGGTTAGCGCGTTTCGGTTTTGAATATTTCCGTCATTTTCTTGCAAAACATAACTGCGAGCTTGTAATCCTGAATGATGAAAAAATGTCGCCAGAGCCGGAAATGGTAGAAGACTTAATGACAATAATACATTGTTTCAGTTCACGGCTTTACGGGTTAAGGAATTACCGCAAGTCGCTCAAAGAGGCATTAAAGAATGGGCAAACGTCTTAGAGCGTATAAAGTAGAACTAAAACCCACAGACGAACAAATACAAAAAATCGAGCGCACTATAGGCGTATGTCGTTATGTCTACAATCTTTTCATAGGTATTAACCGAGATAATTACCGTAACAGCACTCAAAGCTATATGTCAGGCTATGATTTCTCAAAATGGCTGAACAATGAATACAGGAAGGCTAACCCTGATAAGTTATGGATATGGGAAGTATCATCAAAAGCAGTGAAAAAATCCATAATGAACGCAGATACAGCATATAAAAATTACCTGAAAGGTAAGGCAGGATTTCCGAATTTCAAGAAGCGTAACGGGCGACCATCAAGTATGTATCTTCCGCGCAATAATCTAAATGATTTGATGATAGAGCGTCATAAAGGGAAAATCCCTACATTAGGTTGGGTACGTTTTAAGGAACGCGGTTACGTCCCATGCAAAACAAAAGCAGTAAGCGTAACAATAACGAAACGAGCAGGAAGATATTTTGCGTCATTCTTGTTTGAGATAAATACAGCTAATCCCGTCAGCACAACACAATCTGAAGCTATAGGAATAGACTTAGGGATAAAAAGTTTTGCGGTAGTCTCTGATGGCAGGAATTATCCGAATATCAACAAGTCCGAACGAGCAAGGAAATTAATCAAGAGGCTGAAGCGTGAACAGCGTAAATTTTCGCGCAAGATACATAAACTTAAACAACGAAAGGAGGAAACTGCTAGTAAAAAGTGTAAGCGTTCAAACCTAGACAAACAAAGGCTAAAAGTACAGCGGGCGTATATGAGACTAACGAATAAGCGTCATGACTATATCAACAAAACTGTACATGAAATAGTAAGCAGACGGCCTGAATATATCACGATAGAAGACTTGAACGTGTCGGGAATGCTGAAGAACCGCCATTTATCACGGGCAATAGCTGAATGTGAATTTTATTACTTCCGCGCATTGCTTGAACGGTAAGTGCCGTGAGTATGGGATACAACTGCGAATAGTAGACAGATTTTATGCAAGCAGTAAAACGTGTTCCCGATGTGGACATATCAAGAAGGATTTGAAGCTGTCAGACCGTGTATATGAGTGTACAGAATGCGGATTAGTAATTGAC
>JAFYBQ010000020.1 GCA_017540085.1 Synergistaceae bacterium
CATCTGTCAGGTGCGGCACTCTGTATTTTCCTGTTGATGTATCGAGTTCGGACACCCAGATTTCACGCGGCCATGCTACATTGTTCCCGCTGTAGTACACGCGTGTTGTATGCTCTTCGCCTATCCATTCTGTATATGAGTATCTGCTCTTATACATCATTCCGAGAGTCGTCATTCCTGACTCTTTGGCCGTAAGCCTCACTGTAACCGTGCTGTCTGTGCTTGAGATTACCGACATTGAGACTATATCAGGATTCCCGATGAGCGGAGTGATTTTGCCGTAATCACCGCTTACACTGAGAGTTACTGCGCGGGACTCGCCTTTCCTCATGGCAAGCGGCAAATCATGACTCGTAGCGTTCCATGTGCTTCTTGCGCTGTCGTAATAATCCGGTCTGTCAACTGGCCTAAAATTAAACCTGTAATTTACTCCGTCAAGCTCGTAGCTCACGCTTATCTCATTAATGAACACTTCGGGAAGATTCACCGCAATACTGCCCGTCCCCTTGTCGCTTGAGATTGTGCCGCGTGAATTGTAGACATTCAGCACAACATTTGACGGTGCTGTAACGGGATTGTCCTTTGAGTCTGTGAATGTCCATTCGAGCGTCCCGGCGTTGAGTCCCTCGCGGTGTAATGTGAGGTTAGGTAGAAGATTAGCCGCTTTCCTTGTGTCAAACTCCGGGATTTTTGCTCTGCCGTTCTTGATGAGGCCGGAAGGAAATTCCCATCTCACTGTCCGCCCTGGTTGGAGTAAATGCCAGCCCCTATTGTAGGAAAGCGTAACGTACAGCACCCCGCCGGAGGAATAAGAATTGCCGGACGGATACAGAGTATCGGACGCTTCTACAGTGTCATGTGAGACGACATCCCCCGAATCATTGTATATCGGGACATCGTACGACACGTAAAGGGTGCCTGTGAGATTGTCGCGTATATTGCTGTATTCGCTCCACGTCATAGGCTCTTTGCATTCAAGGAGTATTTCAGCACTGTCCTGAAATGAAACGCCGCTTTCGCCGTAATAGGGCTTGCCTTCAACTATGGGAATACGCGAGGAAGGAACAATGAATTTTGCGCTCAGTTCCCTTTGTGAGGAGGGCGCAATTTCCCCTGCCGTTGTCGTTGTCCTGTATGCTCTGTACCTGTTAAACGGGCTTGATGATTCAGAATACGGGAAAATAAGACTCAGGCTTGTGAGTCCGTCTTTGAGTCTCTTCACGCTGAATGAAACTCTGTCGGCTGAAGTGAATACAGTCGGATCCGCGCTGAGTATGTCCCTGTCCCAGATATATATCTCGCCGCTGTTTACGGTCATGGACGTGTCAACGCTGACTGTTTTGCCCGTCTCGATATTCTCCGGCACTCTGAAACGCGAATCATTTCCCTGAGACATCGGGGCGAAGACCCATATGTATACATTCCCGCCGTAGCTGTACTGAATAATGATGTATGAGCTGTAATAGTTGTTGTGATTCACAGTGCCGCTTGTGCCTGAAACGCTCTGCCCGTTCACGGTTATGTCTGTTACGCCGGAAGGGGTTACGGGCTTCATTGTTGAAGGGTTGACAAATGACCAGTCAAGAGAAGTTATCGTGTTAAGGTCATTGGAGGCGTGGTGAAGCTCGAAATACGGCGCAAAGGTCTCAAGCTGGAGGGCTGTCGTCCTGATATTGTCCCGTGAAAGAAGCGATGAAAGTTTCACCGAGGACACATTCATGTCCGGGCTGTCGGGGAATTCAAGCCAGATATTTATGTCGTTGGAATCATTGAGACTGAATGAAAAATTTCCGGGATATTCGGAATTATAGTAGCGGTCGCTGCTGTTTGTGGTGTAACTTATTCCGCTGTCAACAACGCTGTATTTTTCTCCCGTGTTGCTGTCAAGCCTCAGCATGTGAATATGATTCCGCGCCCCCTCGTCCACACCGATATAGCCGCCCGGCCCGGTGTAATACGTGTACTCTTGCACATCGCCGCTTGCGTCAATACGGCTCCCTATACGCTGAACAGCTCCCGTGAAACCTGCAAGGGCTGTTATCATTGTCACGTTATCCTGCGCTGAAGGGTAATACGGCCTGCCCTCAACATAGCACGCCTCTGTAGCGTGAGTGATGACCGGCTTCAAGCTCGTTGTTCCCTCGGTGATGTTCATGTCCCCGCTTGCGTCAGTAACATGAATTTCACGGTAATACGTATTTACATTGGGAATACTTATCTGCAGAACCGTCCGCCCCGGAGCTATTCCCGTCAGCAGAAACTCAAGCCGTGATTTGTCCTCAGTGTTACCGCTCCAGCCTTTTCCCTGAGTGAAGCTGACTAATTCCGCGTCAAGCACCGATGAATTTCCGACAGTCAGAACATTTGACGACATGAGGACATCTTCAGAGAGTTTATATCTTGAAGGTATCTTCACGGTTACGGACTCAGTATCCCCGGCCTTTAACGTGAAGGGCTGAAGATCAAGCGACAGTTTCCCCCAGTTTATGATGCTGTTGGGAATGGAGAATCTCCATGTGTAAGCCGTGTTGCCCTTGCCGTATGTTACAGTATATGTATCTGCGTAGTAAATGGAGGAGTAATCTGTGAAGCTGTGCCGGACAGGGTAAGGGCTGCTGAAATCCGAAACCGTTTCGCCGTTGACTGACACATAATCATAATCAACAGCTACAGGTGCTGCCCAGTCGCCCGACTTCACAAAATACACATCAAATTTCGTCCGCCCGGAATTATTCCCGCTCAGGGGCGTATACTTCACATAGGGAACAATATCATTCCTGCCGATTTTGACAGGGGCAATGCCTGAGACGCTCTTAATGTCCGCAGCTCCCGCGATAACATCCGGGGATGTGTAGAGGTTCCACATTACACGGCTTCTTGGGTAAAATCCCCCGTAGCGGACGAATGATGACCCGCTCGAACTTCCGCCGGGCGTAAGCTCGTAATGCATCCCGGCACCGTCCCCGCTTAACACCGTTACAGTGCCGACGGGAAGCGATGACCTATCCGCGTCTGGCTTGAGCATTCCGCCGAGACTCACACTATTAGCCACAAATGAATTTACCCCGGAATAGTCCGGCGTTCCCGATGCATTCAGCTTCACACTTCCGCTTGTTACGTAGTCGGTGAAAAGTCCGAAACTGCTGAAGGGGTTTACAGGAACTTCCGCGGCACTGGCAATGCCGACCGTGAAAATCATCACAGCCAACATCACGCATAAAAATAATTTACGCATGACAAAAACGTAACTCCTTTCAAAAATTTTTCTGTGAATAAAATGAATGATACTTTGATAAATATCGGCTGTCAATTCATTTTCTGTTATACTCTGTCCAATAAATTCTCTCAATACACAAGGAGGATATACGCTTGGACATTAAGACATTCTTCACAATCGCAGGAGGAGTCGCACTCTTCCTCTACGGTATCAAATTGCTGTCGTCAGCACTTCAATCACTCGCCGGGAATAAGCTCCGTCATCTTCTCGGCACTCTCACAAAAACACCCCTGCGCGGAATACTTGTCGGCATTGTCGTAACAGTCCTCATACAGTCATCATCAGGCACTACCGTTATGACGGTCTCATTCGTCAACACCGGGCTATTGTCGCTCAAGCAAGCTCTCGGACTCATCATGGGCGCGAATATCGGTACTACCGTTACAGCTCAGTTAATCGCGTTCAACATTGACACTCTCGCGCTTCCGCTTGTGGCATTCGGCGTGTTCATGTCGATGATGTTCAGCAGGAAACAGATGGGATACCTTGCAAGCGGCTTTATCGGAATGGGTCTTCTCTTCCTCGGAATGCAGACGATGAAATCAGCCTCCCACGTGGTCGCACAGTATAAAGACTTTCTGCTTTTCCTCAGCCAGAATCCCTTAAGCGGAGTCTTAGCGGGAATAGTCCTCACGGCCATGATACAGTCTTCAGCGGCGACAATCGGTCTCACAATCGCGGTGGCCTCGCAGGGGTTAATCACTCTTGACGCGGCACTGCCCATCATACTCGGCGACAACATAGGCACTACAGTTACGGCAATAATCGCCTCAATTAACACCTCTCGACCAGCGAAACAAGCCGCTATGGGACACGTTCTCTTCAACCTAATCGGGACAATGATATTCATTGCAATACTGCCATTCTACAAGCACATAGTAGCCGCGACAAGCTCAGACATAGGACGGCAGATCGCAAACGCTCACACAATATTCAACCTTCTGAACACAATATTATTCTTCCCGTTCATTTCCCTTCTCGCAAAACTCATTTCAACAATTATTCCCTTACGCCCTGAAGATAAGCCCGAAGATGTTATGTACCTCGACAAGAATTTAATCGGCATATCGTCAGCTTCAGCAGTTGAGGCCGTCAAAGATGAGCTTATGCACATGGGCAATATCATTCAGCGGATGTTCGCATTGCTCCGTGAAACGTTCTTTGAGTTCGACGAGGGAAAAATGGAGGAACGCCGAAAGAAATTCGACAGCCTAGAGGACTCCGTCAACAAAATCACCCGCGCTATTTCTGAATACTCGTCAGAAATTTGGCAGAGGGGTATATCTGATGACGTGTCTACCGTCTTAGGGTGCTACGTCAATGCCTCTCTTGACCTCGAAAGAATCGGAGACCGTGCGGAAAATCTCATAGAACGCTCCGACGTAATGAACCACTATCTGAGCGACGACGCTATAGAAGAGTTCCGCGACATGTACGAGACTACATCAAAGGCTATTGATTTGTCCCTGTCATCACTTCAGAGAGAAGACAGCGAGGAAGCATGGGAAGTAATCAGCGACATTGAGAAACGCATTGACGGCCAAGAGAAAGCATACCGAAAGAAGCACATTGACAGACTCAACCGCGGAGAATGCGACCCCGAAAAAGGCGTGAACTTCATCACACTGCTGTCAAACCTCGAAAGAATTGGCGACCACAGCAATAATATCGCCGGATATACCCTCGATATTCTCGCGCTTAATCGGAAGGCATGAAAAGGTTTCTCCTGATACTGTTTCTGATTGTGTGTGTGTGCGCGCACAACTATATATCATCCGTTGACGTAAGCCCGGAGAAAGTTACGACAATATACGGCTCTCCGGCTCTGTATGACGCTGACGGCAGATTGTTCCACGTGAAACTGTCGCCCACGTCTGAATGGCATATCCCCGTACCACTAAGCGACATGGGAAAATGGCTTCCCCTTGTGGCGGTTAATGCTGAGGACGGAAGATTTTACCGACACATAGGCGTTGACGTTATAGCACTGTGCCGGGCGGTGTGGCAGGACATTACGCGGATGGACACAGTATCAGGAGCTTCAACGATAACAGCGCAGTTAATCCGCCTGTCAGTCTCAGAAAGAGAACACAGAAAACGCAATCTCCTGACGAAATTACGGGAGTTTATCATGGCCGTGAAGATTGAGAGAGTACTCACAAAGCCGCAGATTTTAGAGTGCTATCTCAATCTCGCACCTTTCGGGGGAAATATCAGAGGGGTAGAGGCCGCCTCACGTATATATTTCGGGAAAACAGCCTCGCAGATTTCGCCGGGGGAAGCCTGCCTGCTAATCGGAATGCTGAAAGGCCCCGCGATATTCCGCCCCGACACTAAGCCAAAAGCGGCCATGATGAGACGAAACGAAATCATTTCCCTCATGGAGCGCAAGAAAGTTTTTACACATGACGAGGCAATACGGGCAGGGCTTGAGGAATTACCCCGCAGAAAATTCCCGCTGCCTTCACGGGCGTTTCACTTTGCGGAGCTGTTACTGTCGCAAAATCACGGGCTGACAGGGCGAATTAACACAACGCTGAACATTGAAATACAGTCAAAACTTGAGGCCGTAATCAAGCAGGCACTGAATGATGTCCCGTCAAACGTAACAATAGCAGCCGGAATTACGGACAATTCAACGGGCGGGATTATAGCGTGGTGCGGAAATGCGCGTTTCGGGTATAGCTCTGAGCCGTCATCATGGGTAGACTGCGGAAGGTCTGCGCGTTCGCCCGGTTCAACGTTAAAGCCGTTCGCGTACCTCTCAGCGATTGAGCAGGGAATATTAACGCCGTCAACATTGCTTGCTGATACATCCGGGGCGTTTTCGGGGCGTGCGCCGAGAAATTTTGACCTGACATACCGCGGGGCGGTTACGGCGCGGACTGCGCTTCATGAGTCGCTGAATGCTCCGGCGGTGAGGGTGCTGCGGCGTTCGGGGAAAGACAGAGTATTGACACTGCTTAGGATGTCGGGTTACAGGCACTTGACACAGGGCGCGGAGTTTTACGGCGATAGCCTGATACTCGGAGGGTGTGAAGTAACACTGCTCGAACAGCTAGAGGCGTATACGTTTCTTGCGTCAATGGGAGTTCACCGGGGCTTGAAGGTCTTGCGTGATGATGTTCGGACGGAGGAGCGTTTAGCGTCTAGGGCGGGTTGCTGGATTGTGGCTGACATTCTGAGATATGACGAAACATTTTCCGGCGGGAGAAAGCTCGCGCTGAAGACGGGAACAAGCTACGGCCTCCGCGATGCATGGGCATGTTCATGGCGGCCGGGCTATACTGTCTGCGTTTGGGCGGGAAACCCTGAAGGAGCGTCATGGCCGGGGTTAATCGGCGCAAGAATATCCGCACCGTTAGCCGTGAGAATACACCGCCTGCTGCCTAATTCCGAGTGGTACGTGAGACCGTCAGACGTAATCCCCCGCCGTGTTTGCTCAGTGTCAGGGAAACCGCCGACCGCTTTATGCCCGTCAGCAAAAATTGAGTGGGCTGTTGATGGAGTATCACACACAACACCGTGCGACATTCACGGGGTAAAGTCAGCCGCAAAATCTCTGCGTGAAGAAGCCGTGAAGCCCAATGCGTTTAACATAATATCGCCCATTCCGGGAGCGTCATACTTCAATGCGCCTCTTGACACAATGCGCCGTATACCGTTCAAAGCAGAAGGCACTGACGGAAAAATATACTGGTACTGCGACGGGGTTTATATCGGGATGAGCGCGGGAAAGTCAACGTTATTTCACGGGCTTGATGACGGCGAACACATCATAAGCGCACTTGACGAGACTGGCAGAACTTCAGCGGTTAATGTGAAAGTTTACACTCCGGGAAAAAGACAGCAGGGGGAAAAATTATTCTGAGCTATAATATTGCCTAATCCAACATATGAACCAAAATTCACAGAAAAAGGAAGGCAATACATGTCAAGAAACCAAACGCACAGGCGGCACAATGATGACCGCGAGAAACTATCCTTTATCCCTCTCGGCGGGCTTGGCGAAATCGGCAAAAATATGTACGTCCTAGAATATAATGATGAGATTATCGTCATTGACAGCGGATTGAAATTCCCAGACAGCGAGCTTCCCGGAATTGATTACATTGTCCCGGATATTTCGTATCTTGAGCATAACAGAGGGAAAATTCTTGCCATCATCATAACGCACGGCCATGAAGACCACGTTGGCGGACTTCCCTACGTCCTGCCCCGTCTCAATGTCCCACTTTACGGCACTCAATTAACGCTGGGACTTATCCGCAACAAATTGCAGGATGACCTTCCCACTTTCCGCCCCGACTTTCACGAGGTAAGAGCAGGCGATGTCATCAAAATTGGCTCGTTCACAGTAAGATTTATCGCCGTCGCTCACTCTATCCCGGATTGTGTTGCACTCAGCATTGAGACACCACTAGGCAGAATACTTCACACGGGAGATTTCAAGCTCGACAGCACACCAGTTGACGGACGCATTACAGATTACGGGGCATTCGCTGAGGAAGGCGACAAGGGCATAATGCTCCTCTGCTCCGACAGCACTAACGCAGAACGAAAAGGCTTCACACCCTCAGAGCGCATAATATCATCTACGCTTGATACCCTCTTCCGAACGTACCGAACGCGGCGCATAATAATATCATCATTCGCAAGCAACGTTCACAGAATACAGCAGGTCGCCGATGTCGCTTCACGCTTCAACCGTAAAATAGCCTTTCTCGGACGCAGCATGATACGTAATGCAGAGCTTGCACGGGATACTGGCTATCTCAAAATCGACAGCAAGATTATCATTCAGGTTGAAGAGCTGTGGAAGTACTCGGACAATCAGCTTGTTGTTGTTACGACTGGGAGCCAGGGGGAGCCGTTTTCAGGTCTCGTTACTATGAGCAGGGGCGAAAATAGGTCTATAGAGCTTGGAGAACATGATGTAGTGTTCCTGCTTGCCTCTGTAATTCCGGGAAATGAGAAACTCGTCAACAACACTATCAACCGCCTATTCGCACAGGGATGTGAAGTAGTCTACGAGAAAGACAGAAATATTCACGTCTCAGGCCATGCCTCAAGCGAGGAGCTGAAAATCATGCTCAACCTTACACGGCCTCAGTATTTCATTCCTGTTCACGGGGAATATAAACACATGGTAAGGCACTCGCAGTTAGCGCAGGAAGTCGGAATACCTCAGCGCAATATCTTCCTCATGACAAACGGCGATATTCTCACCTTCACCCGCAATGCTCCCCCGAAAAAACACGGCCATGTTCAGGCAGGCGCGGTGATTGTTGACGGGAACGCCGCAGGAAGCATTAAGTCAGAAGTCCTCAAAGAACGCCGCGAAATCTCAGAAGACGGAGTTATAGCCGTAGCAGTAGCAGTTGACGAACGCGGGAAATTGCTCGCACCTCCCGCAATCGAAACACAGGGCGTATTCATCTCGGAGGGCAGCCGCGACATCTTCAATGAGCTTTACGCCGTAACAGAACAGGCAGTGCAGGAATTAGCCGACACTCGCAGACGGGTTAATCCTGACGCACTAAGGAACACCGTGAAAACAAGAGTGCGCGATGTTCTCAGGAAGCGTAATTCGTCATTCGCCGTAGTAATGCCGATAGTCTCAGTGAAAGACCGAGACAATAACAATATTTTCGAGAAGGAGTTTTTCTAGCATGATACATACAATCATACTCGGAGCAGTTCAGGGATTATGCGAGTTCCTGCCCGTAAGCAGTTCGGGACATCTTGCACTGTTTCAGATATTCATGGGATTTAGTGAGAATATGCTGACGTTCGACATACTGCTTCATTTCGCGACGTTACTGGCGGTTGTCCTGTATTTCTGGCGCGACATATGGCAGATATTATGCGACTGGTTCGGCGGATGGATAACATCAAAGAGGCGTTCAGGATGGGCATACGGCTGGGCGGTGATTATTGCGTCATTCATCACGGCGGTAATCGGTATCGGCCTAAAGTCAACAGCAGAGAAATTTTCGGAGAATATTATTCTCGTCGGTGCAGGCGAAATCTTCACGGGTATCATTCTCGTGTTAATCCCCGTATTGTCATCGTCCCGGAAAAATTCATCCCTCCTGAAGACGGCTATATTTGTCGGATTGGCGCAGGGGATTGCTGTGTTGCCCGGCGTGTCGCGTTCGGGAATGTCCATCGCTATGGGTCTTTTCATGGGATTGGGAATGAGCGAGGCTTTCCGCTTCTCCTTCCTCATATCAATTCCGGCGGTGCTTGGTGCTACATTGCTTGAGTGCGTGAAGTTCGTGAAGACTGACGGAAATATATTCCTCCCTGATGGCTATATGATTGCGGCGGCTGTTGCGTTCGTGCTGGGCTTTCTGTCGCTCGTGCTAATGCGGAGAATAGTGAAGGCGCGTAATTGGGCGTGGTTCGGCGTGTACTGCCTCATTGTCGGAATTGGAGTAATACTGCTGTCATGAATATAATCCTCGCTTCAGGAAGTCCGAGACGTAAATCACTCCTCGAAAGTTTAGGGCTGAAGTTCACAGTCTACCGCCCTGACGTAAACGAGGAATATATACCCCGTGAAGAGCCGTCCGAATACTGCATGAGGCTCGCAGGGCTGAAGGCTAATGCAGGGGCTGATGTCTTCCCGGATGATGTCATTATCGCGGCTGACACAATAGTAGTCGTTGACGGCGAAATTCTCGGAAAACCTCACGGACGCGCAGACGCTGAGAGAATGCTCCGGCTCCTTTCGGGGCGTGAACATGAAGTAATCACCGGGCTTGCTGTAATTCGGCGTGAATGCCTCAATGTCGCTGATGTTCATACGCTGGTGAAATTCCGGGCAATGTCTGACGCTGAAATAGCCGCCTATCTCAATACCCCTGAGCCTTACGACAAGGCAGGAGCTTATGCCGTGCAGGGGCTTGGCGCACTGTTCATTGAGGGCATAAATGGCGATTTCTATAACGTTGTCGGTCTGCCTCTATGCACTCTCGGACGAATGCTTCAGCCTCATATAAACCTTCTCCCGAATAGGCCAGCCTAATATTTCACGGGTGTAACGCACTACATCTTCACACGCGCCGGGACTATCTGCTCCCATTCGTTTGCGGCCAGTCCCGGCCATGAAGTTATACAGCTCCGTATCATCAAGAACTCTCAGCGCACAATACGCCATCGCTCCCGCTGTATTCTCCGTGAGGATTTCAGCGTTCCCAAGAAGTTTTTTCTGAACACGCTTGCCCTTGTCATCAGGTGCGATTACAGGTATACCCATTCCAGCGCATAACTGATTAGCCGTTCCGCCCATGCCCAAGAGAATTTTCACTCCGCCTGAAGCTCGCGCTATGTCGTCAGAGGTCAGAGAGATTACTATTCCGCCCTTCGTCAGCGTATCGCCTTCATGTCTCCATCCGCATATCTCGCAGGAGGCAAAAAATTTCACGTAATCCAGCGTCGGAGCTAGCACCATCCTGAAATCTTTATGCCCGTGCCTGTGTAATATCTCTGTCGCTCCGAGAAGTATTGCGGCGTTCTTGCCCGCTGATTTACGGCTCCCAGGCAGTAACAGTATCACTTTCCCCGAACGCGCAACATTTCCGTCAAGCAAATCCATTATGGGATTACCCGAATATACAGCCCGTTCACCTATCTGCGCGGCTGTAGGCTCGTCCCGCGTCCACGTTCGCAGCGTGAAATTGCGTATCATCATTCTCTCCGTCCGCCAATGTCCCGAAATATATACCGTCTTCGCCGTCGCGACAAACATAGGACGCAGACCGCTCCCGAATAAAGTATGCACAAGAAGGTAAACATCTCCCACACACACGGGAGGAAGTATCTTGAGTGAGTTTGAGACTTTACGCCAATCACGGAGCTGTTCGCGAACCTGCCCAAGCAAACCCGCACGAATATCATTCCACAGCTCACGCAGAGAGTACTTCAATATTCCGGCTGACGGCGTTACGGACTTTGCTGACACTACATCAATTCCCGCCTTCCTGAATGCGCTTCCGCTGCCGACTAGGGGGAACGCTGACACTTTCGCATGAGGATATGCACTCTTCATCTTACGCGCCATCACTGAGGCTATCGCGTCTTCACCGTAACCGTTTGAGGCTATCACTATTTCAGGACGCATTATTTCAGCAAGACGGGCGAAAAATTCTGCGGGATTGTGCATCGTTACTTTCACTTTCGGGACAGCCAGAGGGAGCGCAAATTCTGTGCGTGAAATCCCATCCATGTTGGCGAGGTCTTTTTCCGTGCAGGCTATGTACTCTGCGTGAGTTTTCACGGCTTGGGCGTTTATGCTCCGTATGTCGTCATGCGTGTATCGGTGATGGTCTCGGTATGACATGCTTCCCGAAACATTACAGCCCCTCTCTGCAAGCGAACGCGTGAACGTCTCAGGGCTTCCAGTCGCAGAAAACGCAAATACTTCCGCACCTTCCGCAGGCTCTGTGAACTCCCAGCCGTCAGCAGAAAGATCCGACATGAATATATTTCCAGGACTGATATACTTTGAGACCGCATAATACGCCGCGTTAAGCTGTGAGGGTGAAGCCATTGACGACTTTGTGATGACTGCAATATTCGCACGGCGGAGAGCTGATACTTTCTCACGCATAATCCCCGCTGGTGTGAGTTTCCCGTTCCCAAATGGACATAGAGCATCTACCAAAACTATATCACAGTCCCGGCTTAATGCTCTGTGCTGAAATGCGTCATCGGCGATTACAATCTCGATTCCTAATTCACACAGGGAAATCACGCCGTCAATCCTTCTTTTTGAGACTGCTACAGGCACTCTCGGAAGTTTACGCGAAATCATTATAGCCTCGTCGCCCGTAATGTCAAGCTCACCTTTTCCCCCTAGTATTATCGTTACGTCCTGCGCTTTTCCCATGTAGCCCCGTGTTACTATTCCAGGCTTTATCCCGCAGGATAGCGCGTACTGTGCTAGCATTAGCGTGAAAGGTGTCTTGTTCGTTCCGCCGTATGTCAGATTTCCCACGCTTATCACCGGGACAGGCGGAACATCAGAGCGGGTTAGACCGTGCGAATGAAGAAAGTCCGTCCCGGCCATGATGATACCAGTAATCCACGAACATGGCGTGAGTATAGCGTCAAGCGGAAGGCTGTAACGTTTCCCCTCCGCGTAATCTATGTAGTATCTATACATTCCCGTAAAGCTCGGCATACAATCCCCCCGATGATAATAACTGTGCGTGCGTCCCAGCCTCTATAAATCTTCCATCCCTCAATACGTATATCATATCCGCGTTCTTTATCGTGCTTAACCTGTGAGCTATGATGATTGAGGTACGCCCCTTCATCGCCTGATTTAGTGCTTTCTGCACGGCGTATTCTGACGCTGTATCAAGTGAGCTTGTCGCCTCGTCTAGTATCAGTATTCGCGGATTTCGTATCACCGCACGGGCTATCGCTATACGCTGTCGCTGTCCACCTGATAGCGTTACACCCCTTTCACCCACAAGCGTATTGTACCCCTCCGGCAACGTCTCTATGAATGCGCTTATGTCAGCAATCTCCGCCGCATGTCTCACCTTGTCCATGTCAATGTCATCTAGGCCGTATGCTATGTTGAACGCTATACTTCCTCGCATTAATATACACTCCTGCGGAACTATCCCGATTTGTCGCCGTAAGTCCTTCAGGCCGAAATCGTTAATGTTATGGCCGTCAATGAGTATCTCACCTGATGATGGCTCGTAGAAACGCGGTATTAGGTCGGCAATTGTAGATTTCCCGCTTCCTGTCGGGCCGACTATCGCTATTTTTCCCCCTGCGGAAACATTAAGGCTTATTCCATGCAATATTTCTTGCGTGCCGTAGCTGAATGAAACATTGCGGAATGTTACATTTCCCGTAATAAGTGTGTCGGTCTGCCTGTTTTTGTCATCCTCCGTCGGTGCAGATAATATCGCCTGTATCCTTTCGGCGGAAGCTATCCCCGTCTGTATGTAGCTCATCTGATTCATGACGCTTCGGACTGGCTGCACCATGAATGCTATATATCCCGTGAATGATACTAGCTCACCGGGCGTAAGCTCTCCGCCGATTACGCTCATTCCTCCAACCCGAAACACTACAGCCAATGCCGCTATCAGGAATACTTCTATCACTCCCGCTAATATCCCCTGTATGCTGACGGCCTTTAGGAGTGCGTCGTAATTCCCACGCCCAGCCTGACGGAAACGCTCTAGCTCCGCTTCCTCGTTCGCAAATGAACGCACTACCCGAACAGCCGAAAATGCCTCCTGCGCCGTCGCTGTGATGTCCGCTAAATGCTCCTGCACATTATGACCCGCCGAACGCAACTTTTTCCCCGCGTATGACAGCAGCATTCCCACAAACGGCAGGACTATCACAATCAGAGACGTTAATCGCCAATTGATATAGATGATAAATATAAACATTCCCACAAATGTAATCAGGTTAAACATCATATCAATAAATGTTGACGTTACTATATTTTGCAGGGTTGACGCGTCGCCCGTAATTCGGCTCATCAAATCTCCCGTTCTTGAGGCGTAAATAGCTCCCAGCTTCATCCGTAACATATGCCCGTATAGCTCGTTGCGAATGTCCATCACCGCACCTTGCCCCGCTTGGTTCATGTAGTAACGCTGAAGATACATCGTTACAGCCTTCGCACCGAATATCACGCAGACACATACACATATCACATTCAGCATAAATATATTCCGCGAGATTAATACATCGTCAACAACATACTTAAACAGATACGGCGGAATAACATTTAGCCCAGACGATAACAGCATGAATATTACTGCAAGAAATATCTTCAGCCTGTACGGTTTGGCGTAATGATATAGGAATTTTATTGAGGCTGACGGCATTATGTCTCCTCCGTTCCTGCCGCAATGTCCGCTATACGCGAGGCCGCTCCTCTTTCGCCGGACATCAACAGTAGCTCGCGCTTGACGGATGATAGTTTGTCCGCGTCAGAAAGTTCCGCCCTCACTGTCTCAGCAATTACTGACGGGGAAATGTCGCCGAATAATTCCGTGAGTATGTTACGCTGAAATGTCCTGTTCGGGAGAGATATATAGCCGTTCCACTTCCTGACAGTATGCATTAAGGCTTGACGGCGGATTATGTTTCCGAGAAATGGAAGACCTGTGAGAAAACCTGCCGCACCTGAGACGGGAATGTATCGCAGGAACTTCTCAGGCACAACGACTAAACCGGGCAACCCAGTGTGCATCATCTCGAAATTGTTGGTGCCGGGCTGTGTTACAGCGTAATCAGCATTCCTCATGGCGATACCCGCTCCGGCTTTTACGGGGTTCAGTCCCTCTTTGCGCCATATCGACATCTCGCTTTCAGGCATAAATTGCGGGAACAATGAACGGAAACGCATTCCGGGTATTAGGCGGGTCAGAGTGTCGCGCAACTCACAGAGCCATGATATTACCGCCGAACGTATACGCGGACGGCTTCCGGGCAGGAATAGTATTCGGGGCTGTGAGGCATCCTTCTGCCAGTCCCATGTACCTGCGCCGGATGGCGTGAAGTCCATGCTCACAGCGTCCTTCACGAGGTCGCCGACGGCTGTAACTTCAGGGAAATTCACCTGCTGAGGGTAGGCGGTTACGTGCCTCGCGCCGGGAATGATTTTGCGGTGGCGGTAACTGTAGACCGTCAAAGGCGCATGGGATGACTTGGCCATGTGTGCGCCGAATGATATATCCCCTCCGAGCTGAATTATAGTGTCGGTGTTCTCGCGGGAAATATCGCGCCATGTTCCGGCAAAGGAAAACGGGCCTTCTAGTTTGTCCACACCCAATAGGGAGGCCGCTTCACGCTCTAGACCGGACGAAAATGGACACGGAAGTAGCCATAGTGATATAGTGTGTCCGCGCCGCCGCAGTTCTGATGACAGAGGTCGCGCCCAGTCCCATAGCTCGCCGGGGCCGTTTGTGAGAATTGTTACGCGCAAAAGTTTTCACCGTCCTGAATGTTGTTTGATTAGACTATAATAACTCATGACACAAAAACTTCACACTGAATATTTACCTTTTTGTGCAAGAAGGCTACCACGATATAATATCTCCATGACAAATGAAGAGAGATTGGCGAAAAATATAAGAATACGAGAACGAAGTAAAGAGACAAAACAAAAACGTAAGTCTCAGATTTGTCGTGTATTTCGTGTCAAAATAGACTTCTCTCATCTTAAGGAAGCCCAAAGAGTTCGACTGAAAATGCTCTTTGTCGAGGCTAAA